>JACMNA010000006.1 GCA_014378765.1 Bdellovibrio sp.
AATAAGGGTCGTCAGACTCTTAACCGCTTGCATTATTGAGATGCTAGGAGTTTCCGTTGCCGTTAAATCTAGCTCTACATACTCTTTTTCTAGGGTTTCAACAGGCGCGGTCGATTCTGGTTGAAGTTCATTTCCAAGTTCAGTGGCTTTTAGCGTGGGTACCGTTATTATACATAAAACGAATAATAATATTCCAACTATAAGCCTCACTGAACCTCCTCAAGGATGACGTTTTCAAAGCCTACCTAGACTTAAATTCATCCGGCAACTAAATAGAAGATGAAGCATCACCCCATGCTAGTTGCGGGTGCAGCCCGGCCATGAATTTTAATATTTACTTGTTATTTCATGCGGTTATAAAAAATCAAACGATTGATTAAATTCGTCGTGACAGTTTATCTGCTTTCACTTAGCTTAATAGATCATGTCGATACCGGCCGCGGGTGCCAAACCCGATTCAAGAAAATGTATTCTATCGGCCGCTACGAAATTATTTGCGCGGCTAGGGTTGCATAAGTGCAGCACGCGTGAAATTGCGAAAGCATCAGATTCAAATATTTCGCTTATTTCTTATTATTTCGGCGGTAAAGAAGGCCTCTATAAAGAAGTCATGCGAAATTACGCGCTAGAAATTAAAGAAAACACGCAGGCCATTGAATTAAATTCGTCGCTGCATCCCATGTCGAAAGAAGTGTTTACGAACGAGATCAGTCAAATGGTTGAAATTATGATTCGCCTGCGTTTGAAAAATCCAGAGATGGCGCAAATTTTTGCGCGCGAAAAATTGACGGGAATGCCTTACGCCAAAGAAGTGCATGATGAAATTTTTTATCCAATGATTCAAAAATTTTTCGCTGTCTTTAAATCGGGGCAAAAACACGGAGTCGTACGTTCTGACATTAACCCGGCATTCTTTTTTGTTACATTTTCAGAAGGTCTTTTCGGATTTTATGAAATTCTAGAATGCCAGACCGCCATAAATAAAGACTTTGGTGATTTGGCAAATAATCCCGTAGCGCTCCGCGAGCAAATCTTGAAAATATACTTAACAGGAGTTCTATTATGAGTTTAAAAAATCGAAATCAGTGCGCCATTCACTGTGTGATGATCGCATTAGTGAGCTTAACGGCTAGCGCGGCTTGGGGTCTGACGCTGAATGATTACCTCAATTTAGTAAAACAAAAAAATAAACTGGTAAGCTCTTACGATTTATCTATTGAAGCTTCAAATGATAAACGCGAAGCTGGTGATTTAGTGTTAGCGCCAATGTTGACCGCGGGCTACACGCTCAGTCGTGATCAATCGCAGCCTTCGTCGTTGGGGTCACGACGTGAGTGGACTAACTACAATCTAGGGCTTGCAAAAGAATTCTCAAGCGGAACCGAACTCAGGCTTACCGCTCAGACGAATCAGTTTGATAACCAAGGGGCGGCATTTCCATTAGATCAATACTCGACCGGGCTATTAGGCATCGCCGTTGAGCAATCCCTCTGGAAAAACTTTTTTGGGTCGGGCACGCGTCTACGTCAGGCGCGCGAAGGGGCCGTCAACCGTTACGAAACGTTAGCGCTTGAATTGCAAAAAAGACTTTTGCTGGTTGAAGCTGAATCGAGTTTTTGGGATTACGCCGTTGCGCAAGACGATATGACTTTAAAAAAAGAAAACTTTGATCGCTCGCAAAAACTTTCTTCGTGGACCAATAATCGCGTTAACAATGGTATTAGTGATCGCTCTGATTTAATGAGCGTGCGCGCGCTGGCTTCGCTGCGTGAACTTGAGTTAGCAAATGCGACCGATCAGTTAAAGGTGCAAGAATTGCGTTTGCGTCAAAATCTAGAACTGGGCGCAAATGAGCCCACTCCCGTTATTGAAGCCAATGAATCAGAGATGCGCCCGTACTTTGCCAATCTGGCGAACCAAAAAAATATTATTAAGATTGATGCGTACATGACTTATTTAGATGCGAAATCAAAAAAAATTGGGGCCGAAGAAGTAAAAGATGAATTGCGTCCCGACTTAGCTTTAGTGGGCGGTTACAATACGACGGCCTATGATCGTAATCACAGTGAAATGCAGAAAAAGATTTCTAATACCGACTTTCCGAAATCATACGTGGGAGTCACCTTTTCGTGGCTGTTTGATACCGACGCAAAATCTTCAAGATTAGCCGCGGCCGAAAAGGCGGCCTTAGCCGCGCAGTACGTAGCGGATCGAAATCAATTGATTGGTAAAGATGCCTGGCTTGAGCATATAAGACGTTACGAAGTGGCAAAAAAAAATGTGGTCACCCTGTCTAAAATTGCTGAGTTTCAGCGGGCGCGCGCGCGGGCCGAGCAAGACAAGTTCTCTAAGGGGCGAACCGTCACGTTAAATGTGGTCACCGCCGAAACCGATGCGGCTACGGCCGAAGTGGCCTACCTGACGGCGAAATCAAATTTAAGAAAACTAGAAGCTTCAACGCAATTATTTGTTTCGATTCAAGAATAAAAGAAAGAACATCAAATGAATTTAGCTGAACTGTCAATTAAGAGGCCTGTTTTTATAATTTGTATTGTCGCCCTTATGATTACGCTGGGGATCGTTGCCTTTAAAAAAATGCCGGTCGATCAATTTCCGGATGTTACTTTTCCGATCGTATTCGTTGAAGTGATGTACCCGGGCGCCTCACCCGTTGATATTGAACGCCAAATTTCAAAAGTCGTCGAAGATGAACTTTCAAGTTTACCCGGGCTAGATACGCTTTCTTCAAACAACTTTGATTCGGTCGCGGCAATTATCGTAAAGTTTCGCTTAGGCACTGATATCAAAGAGGCCGAGCAACAAGTACGTAACCGAGTGCAAAATGTACGCAATAAACTGCCCGCCGATATTCACGAGCCAGTGATTCGACGCTTCGATCCCGCCGATCAGCCCATCGTTTCGATCGCGGTCAATTCGGGTTTGGACGTAGGGCAACTCTACGACGTCGCGAACGAGACTGTGAAGCCAATGTTTGAGCGTATTCAAGACGTGGGCTTGATTCGTATTATCGGGGGGCGAAAAAAAGAAATTCAAGTTTTAGTCGACAAAAAGAAATTGCAAGATCGTCAGATTTCGATGTTGCAAGTGGCGAAGCGCATCGAAGATACCTCTAAAGATATCCCGCTAGGTAAAGTCGAAGATCCAAATAAAGAAATTATTTTAAGAACCGTGGGAGAATTTAGCAGCCTCGATCAAATTCGAAATGTTGGAGTTAATTTCGTGGGGTCGGATCGTTCGGTAAAGCTTTCAGAAATTGCGGAAGTGCGGGAAGGTTTACAAACGGCCCAACGCTATTCAACTATGAATGGCCAGAATGTTTTATTCTTAGAAGTTTATAAACAATCGGGTTCAAACACCGTGGCCGTGGCTGATCGCGTGAAAAAACAGATTGAAACGGTGAATGAAATATTAGCCGCTAAAAAAATTGACGCCAAAGCGTTACTTGTAAGAGACGGATCGATTCCGATTCGCATGAACTTAGATGACGTTAAAGAAAGTATTTTCTTTGGTATCGTACTTTGTATTATCGTGGTGTTCTTTTTCCTAGGTTCGGCCCGTTCAACTTTCATTACCGGCTTAGCCTTACCCAATTCTTTACTGGGTGGTTTTGTTATTATGTACGCGATGGGTTTTACGATTAATGTGATGACGTTAATTGCTTTGTCGTTAGCGGTGGGGCTATTGATTGATGATGCGATCGTGGTGCGAGAAAATATTTTTAGACATTTAGAAATGGGAAAAGATCCTAAAACGGCGGCGCTCGAAGGTACAAAGGAAGTTACTTTAGCCGTCATTGCCACCACACTCGTGGTCATTGCGGTATTTGGACCGGTGGCTTTCGTGCCCGGAATTGTGGGTCAGTTCTTTAAACAGTTTGGGTTAACCGTCGTTTTTACAATGCTTATTTCAATGTTTGACGCTTTTACGATGGCGCCGATGATGTCGGCCTACTTAGCCACAAAGCACGAGCACGAGAAAAGTAAAAACTTTGTTGGCCGCATGCTCGCGGCGTTTGACCGCTTTCAAACGGGTCTTGAAAATATTTACGAGCGCGCGCTTCGTTGGACGGTGGGGCACCGCAAGTCGGTTTTAGCGGCCGCTTTTTTTATTTTTATTGGTTCGTTGATGCTGGGTAAATTTATTCCTAAGACATTTCTACCGGCGAATGATATCGGCGAGTTTGGCGTTATGGTCGAAATGCCCGTTGGTACGTCGTTAGAAGGCACATTTAATTTTTCAAAAGAAGTGGAAAAAGAAATTCGCGCCATCAAAGAAGTAACATTGGTTTCTTTAACGGTTGGATCGAATCAGTACGAGGCCAATAAATCAAGTTTCTACGTACGACTGGTTCCAAGTAAGCAGCGAAATAAAACGACGACGCAAATGAAAACCGTCGTCCGTGATCAACTGGCGGTATTCAGTAAACGGGCTCTGATTGCCGTTAGTGATATTGACATATCAGGCGGCGGGCAAAAACCCATTAACCTTTTTCTAGTCGGTGATAATTTAGATGAGCTTTCAACTTTCGCGCTTAAATTACAAGAGCGAATTAAAAAGGTTGAAGGCCTCACCGACGTGGATACAAACTTTCGCGCTGGCAAGCCTGAGTACCAAGTTGTTTTTGACCGCGTCAAATCCGAAGCCCTCGGTATCTCAACGACGACGGCCGGTATGGAATTACGGTACCGCAACGAAGGAGCAACACCCGCCGTTTACCGCGAGAACGGAATTGAATATGATGTGCGAGTTAAATTTCCTGATGAAACTAAAGATTTAAGAACACAGTTTGATACCACCTTTGTGCCCAATCAAAATTTTAACATGATTCCCTTAAATAAAGTGGCGACCGCGCAAGAAACGAAAGGCTATTCACAAATTAATCGGCAAAATAAAGGTCGCTTCATTGCCGTCACCGCAAACTTAGGGCCCAAGGGTAATGTCGGAAATGCCACTAGCGATATTGAAAATATATTAGCGAATGAAATAAAGCCGCCGGCGGGGGTTTCGTTTAAATTTGAAGGGCAAGCGCAAGACATGAAAGATCTTTTTAATAATATGGCCATCGCATTAGGCCTAGGCATTTTATTTATTTATCTGGTACTGGCCTCGCTTTACGAAAGTTTTGTAACTCCATTTACAATTCTTTTAGCCTTACCACTGGCGATCTCGGGCGCTTTCATGGGGTTATTTTTATTCAATAAGTCGATCGATATTTTTTCAATTATCGGATTGATTTTATTAATGGGAGTCGTCGCCAAGAACTCGATTCTATTAGTGGACTACACGATACATAAAATGAAAGAGGGTCTGGGCACCAACGAAGCGCTTATCATTGCCTGTCGGACGCGACTTCGTCCGATTTTAATGACTTCGTTAGCTTTGATCGCCGGTACATTGCCCATTGCAATTGGCCTGACTGAATTAGGGACGCAGCGGCAGTCAATGGGAGTCGCCATCATTGGCGGCGTCACCAGCTCGACATTTTTAACTTTACTAGTCGTACCGGCGGCCTTTGGTTACATCGATCAATTTAGAATTTGGACCGTTAAAAAAGTAAATAAACTACGTGGTGAAGAGCCCGCGTAATACTCTGATTGATTGGAGTTTTTCATTGTAAGGGTTCCAATCATCATTTTCGGCAATGGCGGCCCATAAAGTCTCGATTTCATCAATCAGCAAAGTGGTTGGCTTTTCATTTTTAAAATACGCATGATTCGCAACCGTCTGATCAGCCACTTGAAACTTTTTTAAAAATTCACATAACTCGGTAAAATTTTTTCCGTACGTCAGGTACTTCGACTGTAGCTTTTTTGAATTAAGAACTTTCAAAGAATTAAAATCAAAAAAAGATTGTTCAAACGGCAATTTATGATCTTCCACTAAAGAAAAGAATAGCCCAACCAGTTCGCCCGTATCAATATCGTGGTTAGATTTTAAATTCAACCGCTTCAAAAACTGGGTGTGGATGGATTGATTAAATTCAATCGCAAAACTTTCTAGGATAGGCTCTGTTTCTAAATCCGGATGTGCCACTTTCAGTGATTCAGCTAATTGGTGTAAATTCCACAGAAAGGCCGAGGGTTGGCGACCGAAGCAATAAAGTCCTTGCTCATCAAAATAGGCGGCCGTAAATTGCGGATCATATTCAGGCAAAAATCGATAAGGCCCAAAATCAAAAAGTTCGCCTGATATATTAATATTGTCTGAATTCAACACGCCGTGAACAAAACCTGCCATCATGACTTGTGCCACAAGTCGCGCATTGGCGGAAACAACTAATTTTAAGAACTGCGAGGCCAGTGCTAATTCATCGGTCGTATCCATTTTTTTTAAATCATCCGCGTAATAAAAATTTAAACAGTACGAAATTAATTTTTTAATATTTTCGCTTTGTTTGTAAAATGCCAGGCGCTGAAAGGTACCGATTCGAATGTGCCCTAAGGTAAAGCGAGTTAAAACGGCCGAGCGGGTCGGGCTGGGCTCGTCACCGCGAATTAACTTTTCGCCAGTTTCGTAGAAACAGAGCGTCTTCGAAGTTTTTACGCCCAAAGACTCTAACATTTCAGTCGCTAGAGATTCTCGGACGGCGCCCTTTAACGTTAAACGCCCATCGCCCCGTCGTGAGTAGGGGGTTTGGCCGCTGCCTTTTGTACCGAGGTCATACCATTGGGTCTCTTTTCTAATTTGCGCGTAAAGAAAGCCGCGCCCATCGCCTAAGTCGGGATTGTAATGTTGAAACTGGTGGCCGTGATATCTTAGGGCCAACGGTTCCACTAAATTATTTACCAAGGGTTTGAAATCCCATAGCCGATCTTGATCAATATCTAATTTGATTTGGTCGTTCCAGTAACGAAGTTTTTTTTCTGGAAATAGGGCCGGTTCTACGGGATCGTAAAATTCGGGGCCAAGTTGTAAAATTGGGGTAGCTGCATTATTCCATTTCATTGCCGTGTTCTCTCAAATCCTACATTCCCTGAACCTTCGACGTAATGCAAAGTTTAAAAAGCTTATTGAAAACTAAATGAAAGTGCATACAATGAGTCAATCTTTAAAGGAGACCACATGAATCGTCGCACATTTTTTCAGAGTGTAATTGCAACTGTCGGAGCGGTTACGGTATTTTCAAGTTTGGTTGAGGCCGAAGAACGTCGTCGGGGTGGTGGCACACCAGCAGCCTCAGCGGCCCCGCAATTAGTGGACCCAAAAGATCCGGCGGCGAAGGCCGTAAGTTACGTGCAAAAAAATACGGAAATCAAAGATAAAAATCTGCAAACCGATCGTCAGGGCGTGAAGTTTGCGAATCAAAAATGTAATGGTTGCCAGTTCTACCCGAAAGATAAAGAGGCCACCGTTGCGGGTAAAAAAGCAGCGCCTTGCCAGCTGCCATTTGCGGCGGGCCGGTCCGTCGTGTCTGAGGGTTGGTGCTCAAGTTGGGCTAAGCGCGCCTAGTTTGTAAAAAAAATGATTACGTCGCGCGTATTACGGGCGCGTCCCGAAGGGCGCGGCGTAATACTTTTCCAACATTCGTTTTTGGTAACTCAGTCCTAAATTCAACATGTTTCGGCACTTTATAATTTGTTAGCGAAAGCTTGGCAAAATCAATCACTTCTTTTTCCGTTAAGCTTTGATCTTTTCTAACGATCACTACTTTTACAACTTCGCCGGAATGTTCATTCGGTACACCAATGGCGGCCACCTCTAAAATCTTTGGATGTTTCGCTAAAACATCTTCAATTTCGTTCGGGTAAACGTTAAAACCCGAAACTAAGATCATATCTTTTTTGCGATCTACAATTTTAGCAAAGCCGTCATTGTCAAATTGCCCAATGTCGCCAGTCATTAACCAGCCATCTCTAAAAACTTTTGCGGTTTCATCGGGGCGGTTGTAATACCCACTCATCACCTGCGGACCTTTAACTAAAATCTCGCCGGGCTTTCCGGTCCAAGTGACATCATGACCATCGTCATCAATTAATTTCACTTCGGTGTCGGGTAGCGGTAAGCCAATTGAACCTACGCGGTCGGTGCCATCAACCGGATTGCAACTAACAACGGGTGAAGCTTCGGTTAAACCGTAACCTTCGATTACGTCTGTGCCCGTGGCGTTTTTCCAATTTTCTTTGACGGCTTTTTGTAAAGCGGTTGCGCCCGCGACGCAAACTTTAACGTGTGAAAAATCAACCGTTTTAATATCGGGGTGATTAGCCAATGCGTTGAATAAGGTATTCACTCCGGTCACAATGGTGAATTTATATTTTTTCATAGTTTTTATGAAATCCTTAAAATCACGCGGATTGGTAATCAATACGTTTTGAGTTCCGTAGCGCATCAGCGCCAAACTGCAAACCGTCAATGAAAAAATATGGTACATCGGTAAGGGCGTAATCGCAATTTCTTGACCTGAAACTAATTTGGGTTTCATCCACGCGCAAATCTGTAACATGTTCGCAATGATATTATGATGCGATAAAACGGCCCCTTTCGCCAAGCCGGTCGTGCCGCCCGTGTACTGCAGAAAGGCGGTTTCGTGTCGAGCTAATTTGGGTTGAATATAAGGGCGGATCGATCCTAAGCTAAGGGCCTCGCTCCAAGTGTGGTGTTTCAATTTATAAGAGGGCACCATTTTCTTAACATTTTTTAAAACAAAATTAATTAAATGTTTTTTAGCAAACGGCAGTTGGTCGCCCACTTGCGTAACTAACACGTGCTCGACCGCCGTCTCTTTAATGATGGATTGAAGTAAGTGCGCAAATTGCGCCAAGATAACGACGGCTTTCACGCCCGCATCTTTAAATTGGTGTTTCATCTCGGGAGCGGTGTAAAGTGGGTTCGTATTAACAACAATAAGCCCCGCGCGAAATGCGCCGAATAGAACAATTGGAAATTGTAAAAGATTTGGTAATTGAATCGCAATGCGGTCGCCCTTTTTAAGCCCCAACGTGTTTTGAAAATAAGAGGCCATTTGGCCCGATAAAATATCTAGTTCTTGGTAAGTAAGGTCGACGCCAAAATTAGAAAAGGCGATGTTGTTTCGATACTTACGGATCGCTTCATCACAGACTTCTAGAATATTTTCGTATTCGTTATAGTCGATCGTTTTTGGAACGGCTTTAGGATAAAGTTTAGACCATTTGTTTTCCATGTTATAATGGTGAACTAGTTCTTGCTAAATGAGAAGAGGAAATAACATACTGATGACGTATGAACTTAGTCCCCATTTATTTTGGTATTGCAATTATACTAACCGCCTGTCCAAAAAGGCCTAGGCCGGAAGTTGTTTCGCCAAAGGCCGACACGGCGCCGATGGCTTTTCAAATTAGCAGTGCAGATTTGACTAAAGCGGTAAAAAAGCCCGTCGGCAGCTTATCGAAAGAACAACGTGAAGGGCTCTATTTTGCCGCCAGTCTTGAGCGGGAGGCATTAAGATTAATTACCAAGTCGGACAGTTACCAAAAAGGAACTTTATTTTCAATTTTAAGTGCGGCCTTTGAGAATGAGGCGGGCGCCAAAAAAATCGTACCGGAAAATGCGGGCTGTTCGCGCATGCAAATTCAGAACTTGAATTCCCGAATTCAAGTTCTAAAAACGTGTCAAAGTAAGCCTATCCTCATTAGTGAAGTAGAATTAAAAAACGCCGAACACTTAGCCGTGAGTTTTAAAGTGCGCGAATGGGGCTCGGTCATCGGTACATCGGTCGCCTTAACCAATTCTGACGTGACCTGCAATCTCACTATTCAAAATAAAAAATTAGAGTCAATGGATTGTCAAAATTGGGCCTACATTGTAACCGAAAATAATTTATCGGCCACCGAGATTAAATTAAAAACATTTCACTTCGAGCGAAAAAGCGATTTGCAGTTCGAGCTTAAGGGTGGATTTTATAAAGACCTGATTGAAAATAAAAAAATCGCGATTATGGTGCCCCTACAGGGAAAAATTAAATTAATTGAAAAAGAAATTGAAGTTATCGACGATTTCGCAAGCGTGGTTAATCCACCGGTTGCATTACCAGTTACGGCCCCAATAACATCACCAGCTAAACCGGCTACCATTTTAATAGGAGGCCCGCATGGCCAAAAAGAAAACTCTGAAAAAAGCAGCGTCGAAAGCAATCAACCAGAAGGCGAGCGCCAAGAAATCGAGTCCCAAACCGAAAATGGCGAAGACTATGGCGGGGTCCCCCGTAACGGCGTTCCTCAAATCCCCCATCGAGGTCGGTGAGGTTGTCCCGGATTTTACCTTGCAAAGTTCATCCGGCAAACCCGTCACTCTATCTGAATTTAAAGGACAAAAAGTGATTCTTTATTTTTATCCGAAAGACGACACGCCCGGATGCACGCTTGAAGGTAAAGAATTTAATAAGCACCATAAAGATTTTCAAGAAGCTAACACTAAAGTTTTTGGAATTTCGCGCGACACAGTCGCTTCGCACTGTAAATTTATAAGTAAATTTAGTTACCAATTTGAATTACTGAGTGATTCAGAAGAATTGCTTTGCCACATGTTTGATGTCATGAAAGAAAAAAACATGTACGGAAAAAGCGTTATGGGCATTGAGCGAAGCACTTTTGTTATTAATGAGCACCAGCAACTCGTCGGCGAATTTCGAAAAATTAAGCCCGAAGGTCACGCCGAACAAATGCTGCAATTTGTTCGTTCGCGCTAAAATCAAGTGCGCTCAAAAAATAATTTGCGCTGCGAAAGTTGCTGCATCTGGTGAATAAATCCATCAATGTCGGCGGCCGTAGTATCCCAACTAGTCATGAAACGACATTCAAAAGTTTTCTCATCCCATACGTAGAAAAAGTATTTTTCACGCAAGGGCTTTATCCAAGCCTGCGGAATTTTTGCAAAGACGGCATTACTTTCACGCGGACCAGTAATTTCTACGCCCGGAATTGATGCAAGCTTTTCATAAAGATCGTTGGCCATTCGACAAACGTGATGCGCAATTTGCAAATAAAGTTTATTTTGAAAGTAGGCCTCAAACTGCGCGGCTATAAATCGAGTCTTAGAAGGCAACTGCGCCGACTGTTTACGAATGTATTTCAATTGTTGGTGGGCACCCTTGGCTAACTCTGAGTTTAAAACGACAATTGCTTCCCCCATCATCAGGCCATTCTTTGTTCCACCCAACGACACGACGTCAACGCCAAGGTCGCTTGTCATTTCTTTAAAACTGCAATCTAAAAATTCAAGCGCGTTCGCAAGCCTTGATCCATCAAGGTGCACGTAAAGATTTTGGCTATGCGCCCACTGGGTGATTTCTTTAATTTCGCCTATCGTGTAGCAAGTTCCCATTTCAGTCGGTTGAGTCAGGCTAACCACACGGGCCTGGCTGTAGTGTTGATCACCCTGTCGAATAACGGCCGCTTGTAAAGTCGCCAGTGTTAATTTTCCAAAAGTATGCGGTAAGGCCTGCAGTTTGCCGGCAAAAAATTCGGGCGCCCCGCACTCATCAACGTTTAAGTGACTAATCGTGGAGCAAAGTACCGATTCATGCCGCTTCATTAAAAACCGCAGGGCCAAAACATTTGCGGCCGTGCCATTAAAAACAAAATAAACTTCGGTCGCCACCCCAAATTCTTTTTTAAAGTGCTGAATCGCTTTTTCGCTGTAAAGATCGGTCCCGTAGCTGGGGGCGTGCTCAGCATTGCAATTGATCAGCGCGCGCAAAAGTTCGGGGTGCACGCCCGAGTGATTGTCGCTACCGAAACCTTTCATGCCTGGCCCGGAAACAAAAAGTGATAAGCTAGCAAGGCGGCCGTTTTTGAAGTTTTAAAATCGTGATCTAGTGGCGGCGACACTTCGTAAATGCCAATGCCACGCACATTTGATATTTGATAAAGCGTATCTAAAAAATCGAGCGCCTCTTGCGTGGTAATACCGGTTGCCCACGACTGACTACACCCACCGGCCTCGCTTGAAGTAAGGCAATCTATATCGAAGCTAATAAAAACTGGAGTGGTTTTAGAAATGTTTTTAAAAAAGGGATGTTGAAATAAAGTTTGAATTTTTCCGCCGCTAACATCTTTTAAATCAAAAAGCGTGGCGCCTTTTTTCTGGGCCCACTCGCGATGAAAAAGTGAATTGCACTGGGGCTGAAGGCCCACTTCGGCAAAAGTGATGTCTTTATGGAATTCAGATAAAAGTCGATAAAACGGGGTGCCGCTATTGAAACCTTTTTCGGTGGGGCGTACATCTAAGTGCGCATCAAAATTTATGACGACGGGGCGTTCATTCGGGTAATTTTTTAAAGCCGCTTTGACAAAGCCGCTTGAGTCCGAGTAGCCATAGTCATGGCCCCCTCCCAGTGAAATTGTTCGCACTTTTTTCGTCTGTAAGTACTCCATAATTGTTTGGGCCTGCTCGTGCCGTTCGGCTAAATCAACCTTGGTACTTAAATCGCCTAAATCTAAAAGCGCTAAATCTTTTTTATGAGACGGCGTCATTTTGTATAGAAATTGTCGAATCAATCGGGGTGCTTCGGCGGCGCCGGGGCGACCCCCATTTAATTTAATTCCTTCATCATCTGGGTAGCCGAATAATGCCACCTGATCTGCCAGTAAGGATCCGTCGGTAAGAGCTTGCGGTTTAAATAAATCTCCTAAGCGTGGGTCTTCGGGATCATGTTTAGAAAAAAATAATTGCGGGGACGTTGGTAGGAGTTGAATTTGATTTAAAAATTGTAAAGATGATTTTTCGGCCACGATAACTCTTTTTTATTTATTCAGTATTGTATTTGCCACAATATCGCCAGAATTTGAATCATACAAACTTAATTCAACTCGCACGGTAGATTTAAAATTAAGCTCGGCTGCATAACTTCCGGAATCATCGGAAATCAGGGCAATCCAACCGGCCGTTGTGGGGTTCACAATGTAAACCATTTTTCGAACGTTTGCATTTTGTTGGGCAGTCATCTGGCAATTTGATTTATTTTTTAAAAAAATATTAAGTTCAGTAAAGTTATAAAATTGGTAACAGAACTTATCGTTACCGGTCCAGTTACCAAGTAGGGCTTTAAGACCCACAAAATTCACCGATTCTACGTTCATTTTTTGCGACGGCAAAATTCGGTTACCCTCGAACGAAATAAAATCATTTGCTTGAAGTTTTCGAACTTGATTTTCAATTCCGACGTTCGCGTAACTTAAGGTAAAATATTGATCAGTTCTGATATCTTTCACCTGCACGACGGGACGGGTCGCAACAATAAGCGCCATCACCTCGTTAGCATTCGCTCTGCCGGAAAGACATGTCAAAAGAGTAACAATTAAAAACTGATAAAGACGTCTCATACTCCACAAAAACCACGAGATAATTACTGGGTCAACCGAAAGCCCGCTACGACTCATTTATTGCTTGCTGCGATTACTTGATCGTGGGCGTACGCGTTAAGCATATGAAACTTAAGTAATTCAAGTTGAAATGAACTTTATGAAAATATTAGGCTCAAAACTATTTGTCTGTTTTTTGATCTGCTTGTCGGCGCAAGTGTCGAATGCGCAGTCGCCGAAAAGTTCGGGGCGAGCGGCAAAACCAATTGCGTACGGCGTTGGACGCGCGGGAGTCTTATTTGATGTAGGAATTTATTACGGGCAAAGCGAAGCAACGGCGAACCCGGTGTCTTCGAATGAGTATAAAACTAACGTTTCAATTTACGATGTGAAATTAGGATATATTTTTAATGAAGGTTATTTTTTGGGAGGTGAGTACTCAACCCGAAATGAATCATCGACCGCAACTACAACCGCTACGCTCAACGGTGGTGGCGCCGGGGTGGGGCTTGGTTACTTTTCAAGTGGTGGTTTTTATCTGCGGGGCTACTACCGCTTTAATGAAACTTTTGGCGATTACAAAAACGGAACGGGTTACCAGGCAGATCTTGGCTACATGATGAATTTGACGTCTAACTTTTTTGTAGGAATTGCATTCACCAATCGCCAAATTACTTTTAAAGAAAACGCGCTTATTTTAGGGTTTGATTCTTGGATTAAAAAAGATACGTATCCATTTTTAACTTTAGGGTTTGTCATTAATTAATAGATTTCAGCGTCCATAATTTTAATTCTGCAAATTCATTAATTTCTAGATCTTCTACTTCGGTTTTCAACTCCTTCAATTGGCGATTGCCAATCACGATTAGGGCATTACGCTTGAGCCCTTTAGCCCCCGCCCGGGCTAAGGCCGAACCCAGAAGTTTTTTTTGAATTTGATTGTGCGAGGCCGTTAGCAACCAGCGAAAGTATTCGACTAATTCAGAGCGTTCAGTGCCATTTAAATTTAAAATAAAATCAGTTGAGGTCTGGTGCGTTGCCGGAAGTTCTAACTTTCGAAAAACTTTTTCGTTCCAGGGGCAGACCGTTTGGCAAAGATCACATCCAAAAAACCAATCACCAATTTTTTCTCGTAGTTCAATCGGGGCCACAGTCTTGGCCTCGATGGTCAAATAAGATATGCAAAGATCCGCTTTCATTTCTTTTGGCTTCACTAATGCGCCCGTCGGGCAGATGTCGATGCACTTTTGACATTTTCCGCAAAAATCGGGCACTAGCTCTAAGCGGTTCGCATCGGCGGGAAGACTGGTTAAGATTTCGGCGACAAAAAAAAGACTGCCGTGCAGAGGGTGCAAGATACAGGTGTTTTTTCCGAACCAGCCCAAGCTATTTTGGTAGGCCCAATTTCTTTCTAAAACCGGGCCCGAATCTACAAAAGGTAAAAAAACTTCGCCTGGAAATTGCTTTTGTAATTCGGCAATCACTAAAACTAATTTTTCTTTCAGCCAATGGTGGTAATCATTGTTCTGCGCGTACAGGGCCACGCGCGCCGGATTTTTTTCTAGGGTTGGGATTACCGTCGGGAAATAACTTTGTGCAATGCTGATGACAGATTTTAATTCAGGAGCTAAAGCTTGTGGATCTTTTTTAGTAATCAAGTGGTCTTTTAAATAGTGCATTGATCCGTAGTGACCGTCGGCCAACCATTTCTCGTAAAATTCGATCGTTAGCGGCGTGCCTAAGGGCCCGATTTCAATTTGATTAAAGCCAAGCTGATTTTTGAACTGACCAAGCATTTCGTGAAGAGAGTCGTTGTGAGTTATTTTGAAATCAGTCATAGTTAAATGATGCCAGGTTTGAGTTCGTCTTTTAAAAAGCATCGTCTTTATTCTGACTTTTTACAAGTGAAGGCGCGCCTCGGGAAACATCAGTTTGTGTGCTGGGTCGCGGGTGGGGCCGTTCGTGACCTGTATTTGGGGCGCGAAGTTTGTGATTTTGATCTTGTAACTGACGCTGCCACCGAAAATTTAAAATTAATATTTCCCGAAGCCATTCCGGTTGGTGAAAGCTTTGGCGTATTAAAAATTCCATTAGCCAATGGCGAAATTTTTGATTTAGCAACGTTTCGCCAAGAGTCTGATTACATTGATGGGCGCAGACCTTCCGCGGTTTCAGCGTCGACGCCGCTCGAAGATGCCAAGCGCCGTGATTTTACCGTAAACGCGCTTTACTGGGATGAGCAAAACCAAGTGCTAATTGATTACGTGGGTGGCGTGCAGGATTTGACTCGGCAGCGCTTAATATGTGTCGGCGATGCCCTTGTCCGTTTCACCGAAGATCATTTGCGTATTATTAGACTTTTGCGTTTTTCAGCACAGCTGAAATTTTCAATTGAAGAAAAAACTTTAGCGGCCGCAGTATTGTTATTGCCAAAAATTAAATCCGTCAGCGGTGAAAGGCTCTGGGTCGAATTTAAAAAGTTGGCCAGCGCCCATAATTGGAACTTTGTACTTTCATCAACTTTATTTCAGCTGTTTATTAAAGAAATATTTGCCTGCGAATTGCCGCTACTTGAATTGAAGAAACATAATATTTCTACCGTGAAGGCCGAAGACTTTTTAGATTTGTTTTTTATTTTAGCAAAGTTACCAAAGCCAACAGATGAAGTTCGTAAAATATTGAAAGATCGCTTGAAGTTAGCAAAGGCTGAGCTTATTTCATTCGACTTGATGCTTTTTGCTTTATTGCAGCTTCGTGATATGCCCGTGACCGATGTGACTTTACTAGTCGAAAAGAAACCAGAATTAAAAGCGATCCTTCATTACTTAAGTCGGCTTGGCATTTTTGAATCTTCGTTAGTAAGTGAGATTGAACAACTTTTAAAAAGTTATCCACATTCACTCGTTAGCGGTGATGAAATTTCAACCCACTTGCATGGACCTATGATTAGCCAGACGCTAGATGAAATTCGAGGTTTACAATTAGCCGGGAAATTATCTTCGAAAGAAGAAGCGATGCAGTTGATCAAGAATAAAAAAAGGTAAGTTTTTCAATGCTTTAGGCTTGAAATTGCGCGAGCTAAATTAAGGTGTACTTCTAAGACCAAACGTCCGGTTAAAAAGGTTAAAAAAAACGGGCAACATCGCCTACAGTGGGGAAATTCGGTCCAGTTTTAAAAATAATTGCGGTCAAAGGTATTGCGTTCTTTAGAAAGTCTTGTCAGACTTAGATCAGGTTGTTGTTGTCGGAAGCGAAATGTTCTTTAAGACTAAGGATTGTCTGGGGCAGATTGAAGAAGACGCAAAAAGTTAGTAAAAAGTTTAGCCGCTAAACAAAACAAATAGCAGGAGGAGCAAGGATGCTCAGAGACGTATTAATACAAAAGGGCCTTTCGAATCGTGAGTCTGAAGTAGCTGAATTGGTTTCAAAGGGACTTTCTAATAAAGAAGTCGCTAACCAATTATTCGTTACTGAAAAGACAGTCAAATTTCATTTAACTAACATCTATAAAAAGATGAACGTTAAATCACGTGCACAGTTAATCGTATGGTGCCTTCCTCACCTTGGTTTTGTTGAAAATGAAATGCGCGCTGAAGTGGCTCAACCTGCTGGAGCCTCTGCGTATAACACTCAAGCAACTCCAACAATTCCGGCTGGCAATGCAACCATCACTCTTCCTGGTACTGGCACATTTGGTGGCCGTAACGGAAACTCTGACGCTGGCGTTTAGTTCTAGAGATTTAGTTTAGCTTGATTCAAAAGCCTGCCTTTATCGGCAGGCTTTTTTTTTGTTTTGTTCAAGTGGAGGAGATTACATATGGGTAATAAGTCAGTTCCATCTTCGCAAGTCATTATGACTCAGCTAGTTTTACCAACTCACACGAATGCCATCGGTACGGTCTTCGGTGGAACGGTGATGTCGTGGATCGATATCTCAGCGGCGATCGCCGCCCAAAGACATTCTTGCAGTGAAGTCGTGACGGCCAGTATTGATCAACTTGATTTTATCGCTCCTATACGGGCGGGTTGGGTTGTCAATTTAAAGGCCTCGGTTAATTTTACTTCCAAAACTTCAATGGAAATTGGCGTGCGCGTCGATGCGGAGAATCCAAAGACGTCTGAATTTTTTCATACCGCCTCGGCCTACTTAACTTTTGTAGCGATTGGCTCAGACGGGCGCCCGAAATTAGTACCCGGGTTAGATTTGAAAACCGACACCGAGAAACGTCGATTTGCGGACGCGCAGAAGCGGCGCCAGTTACGCCTTGAAAATCGACCGAAGGACTAATTATTTTTCATTACAAATTTTATTTAGAACTTTTTCTACTGGCTTCGTGCGATTCATCGGTAAATCTTCCAGTGAAGATTCTGACATTTTGTTCATGTGCAGTGCGTACCGGCATTCGTCTTTGCCCATAATGGTCTTAGAAAAATCTACCAATGGACTTAATAAGGCGATATCTAGGCTCATTTGATCCCACTGTTGCGTAACACCTAATTTGGGATTTTTATCTTCTACTTTTTGCACGTCTGCTAATAATTTTTCTAGCACGACCAAAGCATCCGTCATATCTCGGTTTAAATTATTTTTATTCAAATCAGAATTTAAAAACTCTTGGCGCTTTTCATTGAACGCAACTTGGATCCGTTTTATTTCAGCCCGTGCCGTCGGTAGCGAAAGGGATGACGGGTTATTGGCCAAAGTTAGAATAGACACCGTGGTTAAGATGATTAATTTTGTAACAAACATGAATCAATTCCTTTGTCGTTATAGTGTGCCTGATCGACAACGTTTAATCGAGCCGAAAGCTCAACTTGTTTCTTTTCACTATTTTTTGAATACCAAGCTATACCGTTTTCTTCGGCGGTTGCGTTAAGGGCCTTACCGCGCATGATTCTCACAAATTCGGTTGGGCCTTTTCTTTTTAATAATCTAATTGCACTAAATGCTTTGGGCATTCCACCGGCGCCATACGCCGTGATTTGAATAAATCTACGCGCTTCGTCGATCAACGGGTGTGCAGCAAGTTCTTTTAAATAAGATTCAAGTTGGGGGCGTAAATTCTTACGCCAGACCGTCTCTACGCCAATCATACTGTAGAGGTAACTTCGTTCTAAACCTTCACCGGGACGAATAAATTCACAAGGGGTACTACGACTGGGCTCTTTTTTTAAATCTTTCTGGGCAATCAATTTGGCGGCGGCACATTCAGGATTTGTCGATCGTGCAACGGCTTGTAACAATTCGTAACCGCGCCCCACCATTAAAACGTCATCAACAAAAATACCAACCATCTGGGTGGGTCCCATACCACCTCCATAGTTATACGACGGGCGGAACCCTGACTCTAAAGCGTACTTTCGGAATATTGCATTTAAATCGACGCCCAGCAACCCTTCGGCCTGCACACAACTATGAAAATTTGAAATTACGGCATTTTGATAGCGTAACAGCGATCTTGTAATGCATGGATCAAATTTAGTTTCTTCGGGTTTGGCCTTACGTGCTTCATAATTTCCGTTTGCATTTTGAACACAAGATATTTGCGTTGACGATGATACAGTTACGTTGGCGGAAAGAAGACAAGCTTCTTTAAACGCAGGGGTCGCCGGCAACTCCGTTACTTTACCAATCACCACCGAGGGGTTACGTGGGGTTTGCAAAATTGAGCCAAGTAATGATTTCGCAAACTGAGTAAGGCTGGTGGTGGTCATAAATGAGCCTTCTTGTTTGAAACAGAATTCGCACTTTGCTTCGGTGACATCAGACGCAATAAGATTATATTTTTTCGAAATAATGTTAGCGACACTGCCCTTTGATTTTTGCGCTTCAACAAGTTGTTTTTCAAGTTCCATTTGATTGGCATTACCACTATTACAAGTCATTTGCTCGCCAGGAATTGGTACTACGTAAGGCTCGGCTTCGGTTTTGGCGCCTTTTGCTTTTTTAGCTTTCGCATTTTTTTTAGATGTTTTTTCGGCCTTAGCGGTTTCAGTCGACTCTTTTTTAGTGGTAGTAGCCACTGGCTTTTTTGAAGATTTCGCATGGGCGTTCGAAATGATAAAGCTTGGCGCAATGACAAAGCATAGCACCATGAAAACTAACAGTCGGTTCATTCGTTTAGTTTAGCAGGGCGATTGGTTATTTGACTAAAAAATCTTTCCACTTATTCATTAAGGTCGGGGTCATCATGGCGATGCATATAGTACCCTCGGTTGCGGCTTCTTTGCGCGTAATTTTCGCTTCGCGACTGAGGTCGTAAAGGCGGTACTCGTTAGCTCGATCAAAGTACAGTTCGACTTCGGTTTGCATTTCGTTAATCGAGTCGGCCATTATTTTTTTGAGTTGTTCAAAACCATGACCAGTAAGCGCGCTGACGAAGACGCGGGGGTAGTGTTTAACTTTAAATTGGCGGTCGATAGGCGCAATGTCGAATTTATTAAAGATATGAATTATCTTTTTACCTTCCCAACCAAATTCTTTTATTAAGCCATCAACGACTTCAAGTTGTCGATCCATATTGGGCGAAGAAAGATCAACCACGTGTAAAAGTATATCAGCTTCGGCTGATTCCTCAAGCGTGGCTTTAAACGCTTCAATTAATTGGGTGGGTAATTTACGAATAAATCCGACCGTATCTGTGACGACTGCGGGTGGACCTTCATCTAAGAAAACTTTTCGCGTGGTAGGATCAAGCGTGGCAAACACCATATTTTTTGCAACCACTTGGGCGCCGGTCAATCGATTTAGCAATGAACTTTTGCCAGAGTTCGTGTAGCCGATCAGCGCAAAACTAGGAATTTCATTTCGCCGACGTGACTGACGATGCTGCGATCGTTGTTGCGAAACTTCTTCTAATTTTTTTTTAATGAAAGTAATTTTTTCGCGCGCGCGGCGACGATCATTTTCAAGCGCTGATTCACCGGGGCCCCTAGTTCCGATTCCGCCCCCCAAACGTGACAATGATTCGTTCCACTGGCCCACCATGCGCGGCATTTGATCTAATAATTGCGCCAGCTCAACTTGTAGTTTTCCTTCGTAAGTGCGTGCGCGTTGAGCGAAGATGTCTAATATCAATTGCGAACGGTCTAAAATTTTACAGCCAATTTGTTCAAACAAATTTCGCGATTGAATGCCGGAAAGTTGATGATCGATCACCACAATTTGCGCTTTGCTTTCGGTAACCATTTCTTTTATTTCTAAAACTTTGCCCGAACCGATTAAAGTACTGGGGTTCCACTGCGGAAGCACTTGCACGGTCGAGCCAATTATCTCGCCGCCGGCCGCAACGACCAATTCTTCAAGCTCGCACAGGTTTTCTTTTATTTCAGAAACTTGTTCTGACTTGAGCCCCACGCCAACGACGATGACTTTATCTTTTTCGTTAATTCTTACGGATTGATTCAATGTTTCTTATTTCTCCAGTCGGTAATAAACTGCGACTCTAAAGCGGTTAGAACAACAGAACTAAAAATGGTATCAACCGTTGTGGTTCGTTGTAAAACGTTGGCCGCGCGACGTACACCCAGCAGAAAAGGTCCTAGCACTTCGACTTGACCTACTTGCTGTAAAAGTTTGTATGAAATATTCGCGCTTTCTAAATTAGGAAAAATTAAAATATTTGCTTCTCCGCCAAGGCCCGTAAATGGAAAGATTCGGTTTTGAATTTCGCTGCTGACAGCGGTATCGGCCTGCATGTCTCCATCGACCATTAGGTCTGGACGCATTGCTTTTGCTAGCTCCATGGCTTTTTTCATTTTAGCCGGAGTGCCTGGGGCGCCGCTAAAATTTGAAAAGCTCAGCATCGCCACGCGTGGTTTTAAGCCGAAGTACTCGGCGACTTGGGCAGTTTGTACCGCAATCTTTGCCAGTTGCTCAGACGTAGGATTAAAATTGACGGTGGTATCAGCGAAAAATAAAAGCTTATCTTCCGCTAAGATAATATTAAGTCCGGCTGGAACGGCGCCCTTCGCTAAACCGATTGTATGTAGAATAGGTTTAACGGCTTCCGAATAATTTGTTGTAGCGCCATTAATCATTCCGTCAGCATCTCCTTGATCAATCATCATCGAGGCAAAATAGCTTGGGTCAGCCATAAGACGTTCAGACTCTTTAATGTTGATACCCTTACGCTGACGACGATTATAAAGTTCTTCGACGTAATTCATAAATTTTGGGTGATAAGCCGGGTTGATCATTTGAATGCCGGTTAAATCAATGTCGTGCAATTTAGCTTTTTCTAAAATGCGCTCTTCGTCGCCTAAAATGATGGGTTCACATAAATTTTCATCGATACAAAGGCGAATGGCTTTTAATATTTTCGAACTTGTGCCTTCGGCAAAAACAATTTTAGGTAAGCGCCCAATCCTTTCTGAATTGGTTCGCACGCGGTGGATGGCCGAACGAATAAAAACTTTTTTTGGTCCCTGAATGGCTTCAAGTTGATCGTGGTAAACGGCCCAATCAGTTATTGGTTTCTTCGCCACGCCCGATTTAATCGCGGCTTTTGCCACTGCGGGTGCAACCCAAAGCAAGACGCGAGTGTCGAAAGGTTTTGGAATCAAATACTCTTTGCCGAATTTAAATTTCTGTCCGCCGTAAGAAGCCGACACGTCATCGGGAACACCTTGCCGTGCCAATTGCGCAAGAGCGTGCACGGCCGCTAATTTCATTTCTTCGTTAATTTGCGTCGAGCGCGTATCAAGGGCACCGCGAAAAATTGATGGAAAGCCTAAGACGTTATTCACTTGGTTCGGGTAATCAGATCGGCCCGTGGCCACGATTGCATCGGGTCGGTATTTACGCGCCATCGTTGGGGTAATTTCTGGGTCGGGATTGGCCATCGCGAAAATGATTGGATCTTTCGCCATTTGCATAATCATCTCGCCGGTTACGGCTCCCGCAACGGATAAGCCAATAAAAACATCGGCGCCGTTTAAGGCTTCAGTTAAAGTTCTTTTTTCGGTGCTATTGGCAAAAATTTCTTTGTACTTATTCATTCCGCTCGTACGGCCTTTATAAATCACGCCGCCCGAATCACACATCAATACATTTTCTATTTTTACACCCAGGCTTACAAAGATTTTACCGCAAGAAATCGCGGCGGCACCAGCGCCGTTAATAACTAATTTAACTTCAGGTAATTTTTTTCCGATAATATGACATGCGTTCAAAAGAGCGGCGCCGCTAACAATAGCCGTGCCGTGCTGATCATCGTGAAAAACCGGAATATTCATTTCACGCTTTAAGGTCTCTTCAATTTCGAAACATTCTGGCGCTTTAATATCTTCTAAATTGATTCCACCAAACGTGGGCTCTAAAGTTTTAATGGCCGCGATAAATTCGGCCGGTGAAGATGATTTAACTTCAATATCAAATACATCAATACCGGCAAAGTTTTTAAATAAAATGCCTTTACCTTCCATAACGGGCTTGGCCGCTAAAGGGCCAATATTACCTAAACCTAAAACTGCAGTTCCATCCGAGATGACCGCGACTAAATTTCCCTTTGAAGTGTAATCGTAAACGTGGTCTGGGTTTTTGGCGATGGCTTTACAAGGGGCCGCAACTCCGGGAGAGTAAGCCAGCGATAAAGCTTTTTCGGTGTTACAGTCTTTAGTAGAGACGACTTCGATTTTACCGGGTCGCCCTTTTTGGTGAAATTCTAATGCTTCTTTTTCAAAGACCGCAATGTCATGAGCAGATTTTTCTGTCGTCTTTTCCAAATTAAACCTCATTGAAATCTTAAGACTTTCGCCTAAGTGCTGCGTTTATTACTAGAGTGTTTAGTCTATGGCTGTCGGTTGAAAAGCACAAATTCCAGAATCAATTTGCTAGCAAGCGTCAATTGCCAGTGAACAAATTAAGGAGTTTAATAAATCATTGAAGAATCATCATTATGAGGAGTCCACCATGAGTAGCTTACCGAAAAGTCCGCGTGACGTTGTTATTGTTGAAGGAGTACGCACTCCCTTCGCGAAGTCCGGCACAAAATTAAAATCGGTGCATGCATCGCAATTAGGACAAGTTGCACTTCGTGAACTAATCGCACGCGCTAATTTAGATGTGAATCAAGTCGATGAAGTGATCATGGGTAATACTGGATCGCCGGCCGACGCCGTTAATATTGCACGCGTTGTCGCTTTGAATTCTGGTTTTCCAATTCAAACATCGGCGGTCACGGTTCACCGTAATTGCGCCTCCGCCTTAGAAAGTTTAACCACCGGCTACGAGCGAATTAAGTCAGGCACCATGGAAATGGTCGTCGCGGGTGGTACAGAAAATATGTCGCAGATGCCCTTATTAGTTCCACCCGCAATTACCAGTATCATTGAACGATTGGGCGCCGCCCGAACGGCAGGTGCACGTGTCGCCGCTCTATGGGATTGGTTCAAAGCTGATCTTTCACAAATTAAAGAAATGGTAACGACGGCTCCGCTGGCAAAGACAAAATACAAACCAATTATTTCTTTAGCCGAAGGCTTAACAGACCCATTCGTCGGAATGAACATGGGAATGACGGCGGAAGTAATTGCTAAAGAATTTAATATTTCTCGTCGCGAGCAAGATGAATACGCACTGCGCTCGCACCAAAAAGCGGTGGCGGCTCGGCCGAAATTAAGTGAAGAGATCACGCCGTTTTACTTACCACCAGATTATAAAGAAACTCTGACGGAAGATTTTGGTCCGCGTGACAACCAAACGATCGAAGCGCTTGCAAAATTAAAACCTTTCTTTGATAAAAACACCGGAACAATTACGGCCGGTAATTCGTGCCCGATCACAGATGGTGCAGGGATGTTATTACTGATGTCGCGCGAAAAAGCTGAAGCCCTTGGATACAAAGCCTACGCGCGCATTCGCGGTTATGCATACGCCGGTTTAGAGCCTGAGCGGATGGGAATGGGCCCCGCATATTCAACCCCAATCGCGTTACGTCGAGCCGGGTTAACCATGAAAGAAATTGGACTAGTTGAGTTAAACGAAGCTTTCGCCGCCCAAGTCATGGCCAATCAAAAAGCATTTGATTCAGACGAGTTTGGTAAAAAAATTGGACTCGCTGGAAAAATCGGCGAACTTCGCTCGGAAATTTTAAATGTTAACGGCGGCGGCATTGCCCTGGGTCATCCGGTGGGCGCGACGGGATCACGCTTAGTGATTACGTTGATGAAAGAAATGCGACGACGCAACGTTGAGTTTGGGCTAGCGACTTTATGCATAGGTGGCGGTCAGGGTGGATCAGTAATTATTGAGAATGAAGGGTAATGAACATGGCAGCAATTAATTTTACAACCGAAAAACTAGCATCTTCAGATATTGCCGTATTAACTTTTGATTTACCGGGAGAAAAAGTAAATAAGCTTTCAACTTTCGTCATGAAAGAATTAAAAGCGCACTTAGAAACTTTAAAAACTTCGAACTACGCGTTCGTCGTTTTCAAATCCGCGAAACCCAAAATCTTTATTGCGGGTGCTGACATTGAAGAAATAAAAGAATTAAAAACAAAAGAGCAGGTTGAAGCCGCGGTTTCTTCAGGCCAAGAAATTTTTAATATGATTGAAGATTTACCGATGCCAACGATGGCCTTAATCAATGGCGCGTGTGCGGGCGGCGGTTGTGAATTGATTTTAGCGTGTGACTACCGTATCGCGACCGAAGATTCATCGACTCGCATTGGGTTACCCGAAACGCAGTTAGGAATTTTACCGGGTTTCGGTGGTAGTGTTCGATTGCCGCGAATGGTGGGCTTGCAAGCCGCGCTTGATATAATTTTAGCCGGTAAATTATTAAATGCTAAAAAAGCACAAAAAATTGGGTTGGTTGATTTCGTAGTTCACTCTAACTTAATCGAAAACTTTGCAAAGCAGCAGATGGAAAAAGTCATCAAAGTGGGCAAAGGCAAACGTCGTAAAACTTTTCAAGCGCGCGGCTTAGTCGGAAAATTATTAGAAGGTCTATTAAAAGGCGTAGTCTTCAGCAAAGCTAAAGAAGGCGTCATGAAAGTTTCTAAAGGTCATTACCCGGCACCACTTGCCGCATTAGAAGTCGTTAATAAAACCTACGGTATGAGTGATCGAGCCAAAGCCTTAAAGATCGAGCGTGATCATTTCGCGGATTTAGCGGTATCAGATATTTCTAAAAATTTAATTCATGTATTTTACTTGACCGAAATGGTCAAAAAACAAACGGGTGTAACCGGATCAAGCGTAAAAGGAAAACCCGTTAAGCACCTAGGAGTATTAGGCGCTGGCACCATGGGCGGCGGAATCGCCTACGTGGCCGCCGACAAAGGCATCGATGTTCGCGTGAAAGATATTTCTTTAGAAGCCAATGCAAAAGCATTAAAACACGCGCGTGATCTGTGGGGTAAACTACTTAAAAAACGCGTGATTGATAATTACCAATTCACCCAGAAGATGTCGTTAGTTTCTACGACCGTTGATTTTTCTGGTTTTAAAAGTATGGACGTCGTCGTCGAAGCGATCATTGAAGACATGGCCATCAAGCAAAAAGTCATCGCGCAAACGGCGCAAAACATGCGACCTGATGCTGTTATCGTGACGAACACATCTTCGTTAAGTGTAAGTGAAATGTCGAAGGGTCACCCGCGACCAGAATTTTTCGCGGGCATGCACTTTTTCTCGCCGGTGCATAAAATGCCTTTAGTTGAAGTGATTCGCGGAACAAGTTCTTCCGATGAAACCATCGCCACGGTTTTTGAACTCGCAAAAAAAATGGGTAAAATGCCGGTTGTCGTAAAAGACGGACCGGGCTTTCTAGTCAATCGGCTTTTATTACCATACATGGCCGAAGCGGCGTTTTTATTAGCCGAAGGCATGAGCATTGAAAAAGTTGATAAAGCATTCGTCTACCAATTCGGAATGCCTATGGGCCCTTTCGAATTAATGGATTCAGTCGGTATCGATGTGTGCGTAAAAGTACTAAATATTTTCCGCAAAGCATTCCCGGACCGAGTTGAAATGCCACCGCTAATGGAAAAGTTAGAAAAAAACAAATCACGCTTGGGCCAAAAAACAAATTTAGGCTTTTACAAATATGAAGACGGCCGCAAGGGCGAAGTTGACTCTACAATTTACTCTGAACTAGGTTTGCCAGCGCCAACAAATCCGCATAGCGATGAAGAGTGTAAAGAGCGCTGCGTGTTCGCCATGGTGAACGAGTGCGCGTTAGCATTAGATCAAGACAAGATCGTTGAAACTCCGCACGAAGTTGATCTAGCGATGATCATGGGTACGGGCTTTCCACCTTTCCGTGGAGGCTTACTTAAGTACGCTGACAGCGTAGGGGCTGATTACATCGCGCAGAAACTTGAACAGTATTCCACTTTGCGCAAGGCCAGTCGCCTAAAGCCATCATCAAAACTTCGCGAACGGGCGCAAACTAAAGCGAAGTTCTACACCACGTAATGCCCGAACTAGCGTTTGGTTATTTAGTTGGATTCTTTGCAACCTTACTTCTAGTTGGGTTGCATCTATTTTTACAGACGCAAAAACAAAAATCAAAAGCAATGCGGCAAGTTCAATCGAACTTAAAAAAAATTGGTTTCTTTTGGTCCGATAGCGAGGCCGAAATTAAACCCTATACGGCCGGAGCAGAAAAAGCAGATTTAAATAAATCAATCAAGTCGATTTTAATTTCTGGCATCGCTTTTACATTCATGTCTTGGGTTGGTTTCGTGCTGCAATTTATAATTATGCTCTCTTTGAGGTTTTTAGCCGTGAAGCGCCTTGAGCGGAATGTCTTTGATTCTGAATTGGCCGCAAACGAATTATCGCCAACGCAAATTAAAATCCAATATGATAAATTAATGGCTTAAGAATTAATGGCTAAAAAAACAAAAAAAAAGAGAGATCTTTCGATCTCTCTTTTCGACAAACATTATTTTTGTTAAAAAATAATTAGTTTGGTCCACCGTTAGACATATCAGCTGGATCGCTAGAACCTTTAGCAGCTGGGAAAGCGTCATTTAAAGCGCGTAACCAAGCAGGGATACCGTAGTTAGTTGGAACTTGTACGTCACCTTCAGAAGAAGCACCTTGTGGTTGGTGAGCAGGTTGAACCATTTTACCGTTACGTACTTTGTAAGTTACAGTACGGCACTGAGTTCCAGACTCGCCGCCAGTGCAATCTTGTACAGTTACGTATGTAGCTGCAGTTGCAGTTAAAGAGGCCATTGCTATGATAGTCATGATAGCTGTTTTCATTCGATATCTCCTTGGTTTGTTTTTCGTTCGTTAACTTAGTTTGCGTAATTGCAAATCACATAAATGGTTGTAGTTGAGAACTTTTGATTTGAAAACTCTGTAAAATATTCTAATTTCGCGTGCGGAGTTGTTATTTTTGATTTGGCTAGTTTTTCAATTTCTTTGTGTGTACGGCGTTTGTACGCAGTCGGGAGAGGTGGGCGGGAAGGTTATATGGGCGTGAAGTCTGCCGAGGACAGGCGCGCCAGTGCTTACGCCGCAGTCAACAGTATTAACTCTACTTGCAGTTTAGAATTTCAAATTTTGTGTAGCCAAAAAATTGCGGACCCTGATCGGCGCTGTCATTTCTAAAGGTCTCAACCTTAAATACTTTTCCCAGCGTTGATTTCACCGTATCAAATTTTAAACACTCACTATCGTTACCCACTGCGGAAGGGCGAGACCACTTTACGCACTTCATTGATTGGGTTACGCGTGAAACTACAAGCGGCTTTGACTCTGATTTTACGCATTGGGTTTTTTCACTGACCGTTTCATCGATTGCGGCAGATTGATTTAAACCTAACGAGCGGCAGGATTCGCCTTCACCCGCGTAACGGCAAGCGACGCGCGAGGTAACCTTCGTTTCAACGCACACGTTGATATTTTGTAATGATCTAAACTCGGTTGCCGTGGCGCATGCGTTATCGATGCTAAGGCCGTTAATCTTTGGCCAGTTGTAAGTGATGCTAGAGGCTAAAGCGGACATTGAAAGTAAGATTGTCGTAGCAAGTATTATTAAAATTTTCATTGTGACCTCTGTTTATTTTAAAATTTGTTTAAGAATGGCTTTTTTATTCTTGTTGATGTTTAAGACGCAATTGTCGCCGGCAAAGTTATTCTCTAAG
Source organism: Bdellovibrio sp. (assembly GCA_014378765.1). Taxonomy (GTDB): domain Bacteria; phylum Bdellovibrionota; class Bdellovibrionia; order Bdellovibrionales; family Bdellovibrionaceae; genus Pseudobdellovibrio. The sequence goes on from JACMNA010000006.1 coordinate 28,415, forward strand.
ATAAGCGTCATTACGTTTAAATTTTGCGTAAACGTGTTGGCAAAATTATAATCTTCATTTTCTTTTTGTCCGTTAGTGCGTAACGATAGTTTTAATTGATCAGCAATCAATTGCAAAGATACAACCGAACCCGCTTCACTGACTAGGCCGCAGACCTTTTGCGTGTTGATCAAGTTTGATTCACTAAGCCCCGATTCGTTAAGTAGCGTGGTTTCACCTTGAGCCGTTTGAACTTGTAGCGCCCAGTGCGCATTCAGTAATAATTCGCTTTTAGCGGCAAAGAAGTAAGAGACGTTCATTGGTTTATTTTCGTAAGCTTGCAAACGTAACTCAGGCGCTTCGATCGAAAGCATTTCGTCTAGACTGTAAGTTTCGATTTTTTGCGAGAACAAAAAGCCGATGATGCGTCGAACACGCGGCGCGCTCATGCTTAAACCTAGCTCGGTGCGGTCAGGGTTTACCAAAGAAAAAATGGCTTCGTGAAAAATCAGGGCAGTTTGGTTTCGAGCATCCATTTGCTTCCAACCAACTTTATAGACTTGAATCGTTTTGTTAACGCGAATGGCTAGCTGAACCAAATCGTTTTGCAAAGAAATATTGTAAGGGCCTTCATCTTTAATATTTTTTAACGGCAGATTAACGAACGCCCAATCTAATTTTTTAATTGTTAATAAAATAACGTAAGCCATAACGCTATTTTTTCGGTGAATTTCACCAAGCTTATTCACTATTTCACGTTGCGGCACTTCAACCGCTTGCGCGTCGGCCCAACTTTTTACTTCTTTTTCAAAGAAGCTATTTGAATAAGCGATATCGCTACTGTTGGCTTCTTCGACGCCGTTTTCAACCAGATCAAGCAAGTACATCTTCGAATTCATTAAAATGCCATCGCCGCCGTTACCTTCGCGCCACGCAAAACTGGCAAGACTTGTTAACGAGATTGCCAATATCACAAAAGTTTTCATTAGATTCATTATCCAGCTCCCTGGGTTGTTTCTTTATCAATTGGAAAAAGTCCGATACTCAAATGATAAATTTCATTTTTGCTTTCGGAGTTCTCTAAAAATTCAGCTAGTTGCCTTCTGAATTGTTTTATTTTTAATTTGGCTTCTTGGATTTTGGCCGGGCTGGTGGCCACAACAATCGTTGAATGGTCGCGGTTGTGAATGTTCGTGCGAAACAAGGCC
>JACMNA010000059.1 GCA_014378765.1 Bdellovibrio sp.
CTGGCGTTCCAAAAGAATTCGCTATTTTTTAAAATTTCGGCAAATGGAATCGGGCGGGCCTGAATTAAAGTTTGTTCGATGAAGTTAGTTTCAAGTCCATAAGTTTCTAAATATTTCTTATCGGTAAAAGTTTTAAAAGTGGCTAATTGGTTTTGTCGGTACAGGGCTGCAAAAACAATTTCTGAATCTTGCCCAAAAATGTTTTCGGTTTTAATTTGCACGTTGTTACTAGTCGACAGCAACGCAAACAGGCGCAACTTATCTGAGGCCGAGGAAAATTGCGTCTCAAGCTCGGTCGATAGGTTCGAAACCATGCTGCGGTTAAGATCAAACACTAATTCAGTTTTATCAGTTTTAAAAACTTCAACGGCAATTAATAAATAGACGATCAAGCATGAAACTAGTAATGCACTCATCACGGCTAAGAATTTAATTCGAATTGATAAAAAACCTAACATAATCCCCCGGTGCAGCTTAACGATTACTTATCGTCAAACGTCTGGGTAAACCTTAGATTTAAAAAAAAACTATCTGGGAGTTCTGAAGACCCGCTCGTCGCTGATGGCATTTTGACCGCCCGGGCTGGTTGAAAGCGCCCGAATTGCATAAAGGGTATTAGGGATAAGGCCCGTGATCGTTAATGTATGTGATAACGTATTTGTTGCATCAACTTGAGACAAAGTTTTAACCCCAGTTGATGTTAAATTCGATTCACCCTGGCTATTGGATTCAACGTTGGTTGACCAGGTTAGAGTCACGCGGTCTCTGGCGATTCCACTTAAAGAATAGTTTGAAATGGCCAGTGTTTCTTCAGGTGGCGCACACGGGTTATTACTTTGTTCTGGAAACACGTAGTTTTCATTTTCTAAAACTTTCCATTTGCGCTCTAACAATTGGTAAAAAGCGGCATTGCTTGCGACCGGATCTTTGGTTGAATCAAAAAATAAAGAATTACCCTGTTGTCCGCACAGGGGATCATTCACGGGATTGGTATTCGTTACGCCATCCGGCCAAGGCCGCCACATGGCAACCAATGAAATATGAAACCGGGGTCCCTGATAGTATTCCATCGAAATCGGTAAGTGCGTTGACCGGTCCATATAGACGGGCTCAGTTGCGCATTTAAATTTAGTGGAATGCGTTCCATCATTATTGACAATAATTTTTTGTCCGCCTAATCCGTCTGGAATTTTTAGCAGGGCACCATCATCGGCCAGCGTCGCTAATTGGTAATAGCCCGGTTCTTCATTGGCCGCCAACTGCAATTGGCCCGTCATGCGTAAACCAAAATATTCATACAAGGTTGTACCATTGATATTAGTAACCAAGTCGCCTGATTGCATATAAAAACCACGATCAAACGGGCGAGTCGGAATAAAGAGACGATCTAAATAAATATTCGCATCAATGACTTTAGCGTTATTTAAGTAATCCGTGATATTTGAATAGCGGGGTTGATCGTCGGTTAAATAAAACAAGTTACCAACCAGGCCGCGGTCGCGGGCTTGGGGCGAATTCGTTTTAAACGGGTCGCAAATGGTACGGGTTGGGTCGGCCGTGGGAGAAGTCGGGGTAGTTGTTGGAGCCGTAACCACAGTCGAACCACTTTCGGTGCCACTGCCATCAGTGAGACATCCGGGTAAGGTTATTAGAGTGCAGGCCAGCAAAAGTTGAGGCAAAACGTACAGCTTGTTCATTGCAAATAGTATAGCAAAGTACTTTTCTATATTTTGTAAGTATTTAGAATTAATCATTTTGAAACAAAATTTCGTACTTTTCTGAGCCAGCCCCGCATTTACTTTGTAATTATGTTTACGTTGAAAACTGTCAAATTTTCTTACAAAAATGTTAGAATTTAAATCGAACAATTTTTATTCCGATACCGCTGGTATGAATACTAATTTCACCAAAAATATTTTATTCGGTAGTATGATGCTGGCATTCACCGCGTGCGGCTCAGGAAATTTTAATTCCGAAGTTGCCCCTACCGTGGGTAGCCCAAATCAAGGCTCAAGTCTGCCATCCATATCGTTTCCAGGCGAAGCGCCAAGTGGAACGGTTACCGATTTTAAATTAACTTGCGAAGAAGCACGGTTTATTCATTTTATTAATATCTATCGAAAATCTAAAAGTTTGAATGCGCTTAACGTTTCTAAAAACGGAGTCATTGCCGGCCGGTGGCACGCGCAAGATATGATTAATAAGAATTATTTTGATCACACCGAACCCGACGGCCGCGCTTTTTACCAGCGAACCGCTAGTTTCGGATATTCGGCACACGCCGAAAATATTGCCGCGGGCACATACACTGGTAACGATGTTTTTTGCCAATGGCAGAATTCGCCGGGACATAACACCAATATGCTAGGTAATCATTCAAGCACCGGAATTGGTTTAGCGACGGGTGGGGGTAAGTACGGCGCTTATTGGTCAAGTAATTTTGGTGGACCCGCGCCCGATGAAATTGCGCCGCCCCTAACGCTTGATGCAGGTTGTGTCCTACCGACCGAATTGCTTAATTGCCGTTAATTGAAAAAAATGACTTACAAATCTTTAAAATTAAAAAGCTTATGATCAAGTAAGTGGCTGGGCTTGGCATTTTGTAATGCATTCGTAAATGAGGCGCCTAAGTTAGGAATATCCGTTTCAAGATCTTTTATCAGCTTTTTCATTTTCTGGCGCTTCATGCCTTGTTGCGAGCCACAGAGATTACACGGAATCACCGGAAAGTTCCATGCGTTGGCTAATTGAATTAAATCTTTTTCGGCCACGAACACTAAGGGGCGAATCACCGTATTGCGATCATCATCCGAACGCAGTTTCGCCGGCATCGTCGAAAGTTGGCCCACGTAAAATAAATTGAGCAGCGTGGTTTCAATGACATCATCGCGGTGATGGCCCAAAGCCATCTTATTAAAGCTTTTAGCGAACGCGTGATCATAAAGAATGGCCCGGCGTAATTTCGAACAGAGTGAACAATAAACTCCGTTTTTGACTTTATCCAGCACGATTGAATAAGTATCGCGCTCGATCACACTTAATTTTATTTTTTCAAGCTCAAACCAGTTTTTAAATTCAGCAATTTGAAACCCGGGTTGTTTCTGATCTAGAATTACGGCTTCAATCGAAAAATTAATTTCAGCGCGCTTTCTAATTTCATCTAATAAAATCGACAAAATCGAAGAGTCTTTTCCGCCCGACACACAAATCATGACTTTATCATTTTCGCCGATCATGTTGTATTCGGCCAAGGCTTGCGTGATTTGTTTACGAATTTTAATGGCAAGCGGGTGTTCACGATTCACTCGTAACATAACTAGTCACCCTGCCGAATTTGCAATGACGGACGAGCAATCTGAATTCCATTCTTGGCTAAAAAATCGAAAGCGATTTTAAAAACTTTGTCAGCGATAACAAATTGCCGGCCATAATTTTCAATAAAATAGACTAGCTTAATGGTAATACCATGATCGGTCGTTTCAGTAACATAGGCAAATGGCGCCGGAATGCCGCGAATGTCTGAAATCTGACTGGCTGATTGTTCTAACAATTCAATCGTTTTTGCAAGATCGGCTCCGAATGCAATTTTAAAAGATTGGCTACGAACGATCGGTTGCCCTTCGGGAGAAAAATTAGATACTTGAGATTGTGCGACTAACTTATTTGGCAAAACAATTGATTCGTCGGTAAAACCTACCAGGACAGTTGAGCGCCAAGAAAGTTCTTTGACTTGGCCCACAATTTTTACCGTGCCATTCATAATTTCTAACCAATCACCAATTTCAAATGTCTTATCAATCTGTAGTGAAATTCCCGCAAATAAATTACCTAGCGTATCTTGCAAAGCCAAGCCAAGAATGATTGAAAAGGCCGCCGATGTGGCCAGCAGTGGGGTTAGTTGTACGCCAAAAATCACGCTTACGGTCCAGAACAAAATTAAAATCGAAAGCACAAGGGAAAATATGTTCACCAATAAAGAGGGAACTCCGGCCCGCATCGAACCCAGGAACAAATACTGCAAAACAATCAACCGACTGGTTTTAACGAAGAAGAAAGCGCCCGAAATAAATGTGATCAGGCCCACGTAAGGTAGAATGTGACGAACGTTTTCAGAGTCATCGAGGCTTTGGCTACCCAGAAAAAAAATTCCATATAACACCGACATCGTAATAAAATATTTTAGTAAAACTTTAAAATGATTCTTTAAATTGTTATGTCTTTCTTCGGAAACTTTTTTTAAAAAGAAGCGGTAAAATAAAAAAGCCACGATCCCTAGCATCGAAAGTAAAATAAAAGTTTCAAGGTCAATAATCTGATAAAGACGCTGCGTTTGGATTAATCGATCATTCATTATCTAGTCCCATGAAAAATATATAATTAGGTGTGTTTGATTCGACTAAACTCTAGTCGTTTTTATAGATATTTCAACTGACAAATTCACTTCCTTTCTTATTCACAAAATGTGGTAAGTAAGTGCCTATGAAACCGATGATTTTCATTGCCCTCGTTGCAATTATTGCTCTTTCGCTTGATGCTCGGACTGAAAAAAGTCCACAAAAGATGATATTACCCACTTACTACTGCAGCGAAATGAATCGGATTGACGAGGCTAAGCATTTGTCTCCCGCCGAACTTTCCGAGAAGCCCCTGAAGGCCGACCGAATCGTCGTTTCAAAAACCAGAAAAAAAATATACCTTCTGCATGCCGGTGACATTATGGCCGAATATCCCGTGTCGTTTGGTTTCGGCTTTAAGGGTGGGGCGAAGTTTCGCGTGGGCGATGGGCGCACTCCTGAGGGGCTTTACGAAATCAATTTTAAAAAACCACGCTCGTCTTATCATATGGCGCTGCAAATTTCTTATCCTAATCGCGCTGATACCCTCTTTGCCCGCAAGCTGGGGCTTGAGCCGGGTGGTAATATCCTCATCCACGGCTTTCCCAATCGGGCCGTCGATGGTTTAGACCCCAAAGCTATTCCCTTTGTTCACGGACACAAAGACTGGACTCAAGGATGTATGGCGGTCACCAATAAAGAAGTTGAAGAAATTTTTACGCGCACACAAACGCATACTCCCATCGAAATTTGTCCGCTCGAAGACCCCGCCCAGCTAGACCAATAGCCCTGTGCTATAGTCATTCTGTCAGAACTCCCATAGACTATTCATAGCTACAGGAGACATTCAACATGACAGCGACGACTCTGAAAAAGCCCACGGGCGTTTACGTGATCGCCATATTATTTTTACTGGCACCGTTTGGAAATATTTTAATTAGCTTTGCCGGCTCAGGAATTAAAAATTGGTACGACATCGGTGTCTTGATTCCGTTTTTGCGAACGGTCCCGCTTGTCGACTGGGTATGGCTTACATTGCTATTTGTAACTGGTCTTTTATTATTTCGCGCGCACAAATTAACTTGGACCATCGCGATCATCACATTGTTAATCGTGTTGTCCATGAATGCTTATCGACTTTTTGAAGCCGATTCAAATTCAATCGATCCCACCTTTTTAAAAGTATTTTCTATTTTGGCTATCGTTTGCACGCTCAGTATTTTAGTGATCTCGGCGTACTTTCGCTTTCCATATTTAGATCGCCGGGCCCAATGGGTTTCAAAAGACCCGACCGACGACCGGCGCGATTTGCCTCGACCAAAAAAATCAGATCGTCGAAAAGAGAAGAGCAACAAGACCTAAGTTTGGGTCTAGTGGTTGGTCAATTTGCATTGTAACATAATTGTTTAAGTCCCCCGAAATGTGTACCGAAAAGATAAAGTGATGGCCCTAAAGTTATATAGACCATCCCGCACTTAAAGAGGTTTAGAGATGAAAATAAAGTCGATAAAAAAATGTCTTAGTTGGACGGCCGCGCAATTAGCTTGCTCGGTTATGGTGTTTTCACCCGTAGCCCTCGGCAAAGAAGCCGAAAAAATTACCGAAGCCAACGTGCAAAATGCAATCAAACTGACGGGACTCAATAAAAAAATTACCCTGGGTGAATTTTGGAAATTGGCCAAAAATAATTTTCCACTGCCCATCCAAAAAGACATGGAAGTTTACGTTAAAGAACACGCCAACGTATACATGCCGCAAGTCACCGTTAAGACTTCAAAGGCCACCGACGGCACGATGGTTCCGGTCGTGGAATTTAACGACAACGGAAAAATGCGCTCAATGCAATTATTCGGCGAAAAAGAAAAATTCGCAAAAATCGATAAAGTGGTATTAACTCAATTAGATTTCGAACGCGTTTATGACGTCTTTTTAAGAATCCAAGCCAGCGATGAAAAGTTACAAATCGAAGCCGACGCCTACAAAGCCGCCCGCAACGGCGTTGCGATGTCAAAAATGGCACCGCAAAGCCAATCTGCGCAAGCCCAAGATTTCGCGCGCTTTCAAGGATTCTTGCGCGTAACTCCGCAAATGTGGAAGTCGATGACGACCGAAGCTCGCGCCCAATACATAATTTCAATGCGTTTGATGTGGGAAGATGCCAATCGCGTATTAAATCCCCCAGCGAAAAAGAAATCTGCGAAAAGTAATTTTGACCGTTTAAAGCTAATTGTCGGCGAAGACGCTTGGGCGAGAGCGCCTAAGAGAAATACTGCCGCCCCAGTAGAAAAGCCAAGCACAAACACTAATACTGGCGAGGGTCAGTCTGCAATTCCTAAAACTGCAATTGGGACCGGATGTATGGTGGCCGGTTACGTCAGTAAATACGCGGATGTTCCTGTTTATAAGTTGAATGCTGAGTCAGGAGAATATGTCGCTACATCTCAAACCCGAGTGGCCTGTTCGGTTGAAAACGCAATTCGTGAAATTCCGGCAAGCGATCCATTTGGAAATAAAAAAGCTAATGATATATGTAAAGGAAGTAACATAAACTCTCGCCGTGTAGCTTGTAGCACCACGCTTTATGGA
>JACMNA010000060.1 GCA_014378765.1 Bdellovibrio sp.
ATTAAACCAAATGCAAAAGATTTTTTAGGCAAGGCCACAATTCTTAAAGCCAAAGAACAAGGCTTAAAAAGAAAGTTAGTCGGCTTCAAAATGCTTGAGCGAGGCATACCCCGCCAAGGTTACGAAATCAAAAAAGAAACTGGCGAAAAAATAGGCGTAGTTACTAGCGGAACCCACTCGCCAACGCTTGATGAACCGATCGGAATCGCCTATGTTGAGGCCTCGTTTTCAGCTGAAGGCTCAAACTTTTTCGTCGATATTCGAGGAAAATTAGTTAAAGCTTGTGTCGTGAAAACTCCTTTTGTAAATAAAGGGTGATCAAAAGATTTAGCTTAGTTTTATCAGTTTATATTTTTAATGTCTTAGACAGCACAGGAGACCCGCATGGCTTTTATCGTTCCCGAAGAATACTACTACTCGAAAGATCACGAATGGGCTCAAGTGGACGAGAACATCGTGACGGTCGGAATCACTGAATTTGCGCAAGACCAATTAGGCGAAGTGGTTTACGTCGATCTTCCGGAAGAAGGCCAAAAAGTAACTCAGAACCAAACCTTCGGCGTAGTTGAATCGGTGAAAGCCGTATCTGACCTTTACGCGCCCGTGTCTGGCACCGTGATCGAAGTGAATACTTCGTTAATGGACGACCCGTCTTCGTTGAACGATGATCCCAACAATCAAGGTTGGTTAGTTCGCATCGAGATGGACTCTGAAAAAGAACTTGCTAACTTAATGCGCTCGCCAGAATACAAAAAGTTAACCGCCGAAAAGTAGTTTTTGCCTTTTCAGCGTTATTTGATTACTAATAATGATCTGTTTAAAGTCTGTGCCCAGTTGGTGGAATCGGCAGACACACTAGGCTTAGAACCTAGCGCCGCAAGGCATGGGGGTTCGACTCCCTCACTGGGCACCAAATTACGGCTTTCTTTTTGATTCAATAAGTTCTAATTCAGAAAGCTGTTGTGAAATTCCAACTAGTTCAAATTCAATGTTGGTGCGGTCATTGTATCTAATAATTTTAATTATACCGTTTGTATCAATTGGGGTAGCGGTTCCGCTATGCTTTTTGGCGTATTCAATTAAATACATTTCGTCGATGCCATCCATTCTGTCTTCGCTGAAAGAACCACTACAAAATTTGAAAATATTTAACATCTTCATGATAATAATATTCACTGGTTGCATTTCTTTGATTGAGTAAATTTTTACTCCTAAAGCATCGGCATTATTTTGGGCGGCATGGTAATTATCAATAAATTTTGTTAATTTTTCCAGGTTATGGCAAATGTCAAACTGACTGGCATTGTAACTTAGTAAATATTTAATCGTGCTTATAGAATTATTTGCTAGCTCAATTTGGCGTTTCATATCGAAAGCAATAAATTCCGCGCCTGGCTTTAGTAAAGTATCGACGGCCGCTTGCAATCTTCTAGCTTCGGCCTCATTGGTTCCGACTAAGTGGGAATACTCGTGAGCAACTAACGCCGTTAGCGAGACAAAACCATTTTTCAACAACTTATTTTTAGCCAAACGCTCTAGAGAAAAACAGATCGTATGCGCAGGAGTATTGACGACACTAGCATCAACTGGCTGACGTTTATTATCGTAGCAAGGGCCTGACTCAAGAATATTGGCACTATAGGACTGAACGTAATCATAGATATTATGATTCGATTCAAAAAGTTTTGCGTTAATGACATCCAGATTATATGAGATCTTGAAATAAGAATTAGCCCGCTGCTTATTTAAAACTTCAGTTTTGAAATCAACGTTATTTTGCATGGTTGATATTTTTGTCGCTTGAACTTGCCAGTGCGCGTACTCAAACAAGTTAAAAACTCGATTCAACGTATTTTTATTACTATTTAAATAACGACGAATATATTCGCGGTCATTAGTTCTGGAAATAGACTGATTTCCACCGCCGCCGCTTTCGCCGCCTTTTTTGGCGAACACGGGTGAAAAAACGCCCATTAAAAGACTCACGGCAGTTATTAATTGAGATATCTTCATACTTTTCATATTCAAACTTAACAGCAAATTGCGTGCTATTATTTTATAATTTGCTGTCTCATATTGAGACGAAGCACCGTTATTAATTAACTTTCGAGATATCACAACTGCCTCCAATAAAAGTTCCCGTTGTTACGTTATCGATAAATAGCCCAACCATACTAGCATCTTTAGAGTTGATGTGGGTCTTGTTACCCTGACTGTCCGTCAACACTATGGCAAAAAATGGAATGTTAGCTGTTGTGATTTCGTAATTACCGATATTACCAACGGAAGAGCCGCCACCGGTGCTGTCATCAAATACGGTAGATATTGTTTCGGTGTCACCGAACTTACTTGCGCTTAATCGACAAGATACTTTGAACTTTTGGGCTTGCGCTTCGAAGGTTGCCATTAAAACGATTGCTATTACCATGGTTACTTTTTTCATAAATTCCTCTGCCACTGGGGCCGTTGTTTTTGTTACGACTGAACTTAAGGTCATTATTACTCATTGCGTTATATGTAATAAGGCCTTCTTAATTAAAAAATGCATGCTTTTTTAAGTAATAATTAAAAACTTCCGATAAGCTATTGATAACTATATGAAAAAAGACATATTTGATTTTACAAATTATAAGCCTTATTTGCTCAATTTTATCGAAGCGCAGCCAAAGAAAGGTTATGGCTTCAGAACCAAGCTTGCCGATTTGATTGATTGCAAGCCGGCGTTTCTAAGTCAGATTTTCAATGGGGCTGCGAACTTTAATTTCGAACAAGCGGAGGCAATCGCCGCCTACTTAAAATTGAATGATGATGAAATCGAATATTTCTTTTTATTACTGCAATATGCACGGGCCGGAAGTAAGGGCCTCGAGCTACGACTCAAAAAACAAATTGATAAAAAATTAAAACAAAGATTGGTTCTAAAAAATAGAGTCGATATCAAACAAGAGTTGTCCGTAACTGACCAACAAACTTACTACAGTTCATGGATCTACGCCGCTATTCATATATTAGTTACGATTAAATCTTATCGAACAAAAGATAAAATAGCCGAACAGCTTTGTTTACCTTTACCTAAAGTTACTTTTGCTCTGGAATTTTTAGCTAGTATCGGTTTGGTCAAGTTTGAAGCCGGAAAGTTTATTCCTGGCCCCACTCGCATTTTTTTAGGCAATGATTCTAAAATGATTCTTCAGCACCATACTAACTGGCGCATAAAAGCCGTAGATTCATTAAATAAAGACCTTGAATCGAATATGCATTTATCGACGGTGGTCAGCATCGCCGCAAAAGACGTATTAACGATCAAGGAGATTCTATCTAAAAGTATTGATAGTGCCCGAGCCCTCATTCGCGAATCTGCGCCGGAAGACGAACTTTACTGCTTTAACTTAGATTTTTTCAAAATTAATTTATAGTCTGTAGTTCGCCATGGCATGGGGTTCAACCGTCTCCCCGTGTACTAAATTGACAAATTATCCCCGGACAAGCGTACAAAGTGCCGGCGAGTCTCAACCTTGGCAACATCTGCTTCAAGAATGACAGCAGCAATACTTATTTTGTTCCCGTCAATTCCGCTGCAGAATTTAACTCTTTTTGGAATAACCGCACGAGCCTTAGGATAACGCCCCTATAATAAATAGCACCAATCAATCCGTGATGTTCAACTGCAGCGACATATTATATGGCTTGCTTTAATGATTTCTTGATCTCAATTCGTGAATAAAAAACCCGACATTGTAGATATCGACTGTACAGAATAATAACAGCTGTGACGATTTTTGTTATCGCGTAAGTTCCCTAAAAACAAAGGGAGTTCTTATGCGTTTAATTAAAGGTTTGGTTGGGGTGGCGTTGTTAACGACCATTACTGCCTGTTCAAATAATCAAGATAAAGGCAATGTTATCGATACTTCTTCTATCGCAACTAATTCTAGTCTTACGGGACCAGAAAAAGCTGAGCGTTTAGCTAAAGCCTCTGAACAGTTAATATCATTCCAGGGATTTGCCTATGCAAGTGACGTGGCTGATTTAGCTTTGGCAATTGATCCAAGTAACCTACGAGCGCAATTTATTAAAGTTGTCATCGGGCCAATCTTAACTCAAAAAGGAATTTACGCCCGCGTGAAACCTTTAAGCCAAGTGACGCCGGAAGCGACGGCTGAATATGCGAAGGGCATTGCTTCGATTCAACAAAGTTATTCATCTACATTGAACAGTTTTATTTTAGATGGCCAGGCCGATATTAAAACTGAAGGTGATATTCAAGATTATTTAGATTCAGTTGCAAATAGCTTCAAAGCTATTCGTGAATTTGCTAAAGCCAATAAAAATAGTGAATTGACAGTTATGTTAGGCGATACATTTTACCAATCAATGATACAGCGATACACAGAGTCATGCAAAGTTGATGTTGAATATGTTCGTGGTTATCCGAAATACATCTCTAATTGCCCAGACATGAAAAGTTTTATGGAAGTTAAATTAAATCGCGCTGATTTCGAAGCCATTCAAGCTGAAGCCGCCGGTTTAGAGCTTTATTTCTCATTACTTAATTCTTACAACTTAACGGGTTCAATTGAAACCGCAGTGGCTTACCAAGGTGAAACTCCAAGTTCATCTGCAGTTTTATCTGAATTACTTAAGAATAAAGAATTCGCGACAATTCGCGCAGGTAATGGTTTTAAAAAAGTTAAAGAGATGGGCTTAGATGCTATCGCTGCCGTAACTTGGATCATGAATAATCAAAATTCTTTATGCCCAATGGGAGTTTCACACCCACGTAACCGTTTAGACATGCTAGTTAGTAACGGATTTTGCGTTGATAAAAAATCAAAAGTTGAAAGCGCAAAAGATTTGGCGATAGCTAAAGATGCCTTATCGGGACGAGTTTTTGATAATGTTGATATGCACTTACGTAACGGCATTCACCGTACCTCAATTAAAGCCGATGCATTACTTGAAAATCCAATCGTAGATTTACGATCAATTTTACCAACGAACTATGATGGTTGTCATAACCCAGTTGCAATTCAAGACGCGACTTTAAATGGTACTTTTCCTAAAGCTGACCTTAATTATATTTTAGCTTCAAACGCTCAATGTCATTAAGATTAGAATCTTTCATTTTAGCTTTAAGAGGATATGTAATTTTACATGTCCTCTTCTTCGTTTCGGCCTTGCACGCGAACTTGCCGCCTGGCCGGTTCGCTAATTTTAATATTAATAAGTGCTCGACAACTACATGTTATAGCGCCCATGGTGCCGTTGGCTTTTCATCAAAAATTAGCGATTTATTTTCAGCTGGCGATGTGAAAATTTCATTTTTTGAAAAAGGCTCTAACATTTTTATAAAAGAGCTAGCTTGCACTGACTTCAGCTTAGAACTTAACGCAGACCGTTTTACTTGCTACGATCCTTCGGTCAAAAAACTGACGACGATCGAAGTCGCCGCCGATAAAATTTCTGAAAATATATTTTAATTACGTTTGCAGCTTAGATAATAAAAAAGAAGCTAAAAAGCCTAACACCGTCACTAACCCCGTGAAGTTATGCGTGTACTCGTAAGCCTCCGGCATCATGGTATCGGCTAACATGGCAAGAATAGCGCCCCCAGCACTCGCGGTTGTGGCTGCAATCACTTCTGGACTAAAATCTTTAAAGACACTAAAGCCTATCACGGCCGAAATGGCTGAGGCCGCACAAATTAAACTCCACAATCCAAAAACGTAGGTACCAGAACGACCCGCATTACGCATGCCGCTTGAACTCGACAATCCTTCCGGAATATTTGATAGAAAAATCGCGATGACGGCGACAAAACTTACTTTGCCCCCGCCGATTAAGCTAAGACCAACTACAATTGATTCGGGTATACCGTCAAGCAATGAGCCTAAAGCAATTGCCATTCCGCTATTGGAATTAGTTTTTTTGTGACTCTTGCAGTTCGCTTGAAGCCGATCTTTTTCGATGCTTAGCACCCTTGTGGCTTAACAATAAGTTCGCAAGCGTGTAAGTAGCTGCGCCCCCAACAAAGCCAATCGAAATCGCGATAATGCCACCGCGATGATAAGCGGCCTCCATCAGTTCTAGTGATAAAGCTGATATTAATACGCCGCCACCGAAGGCCATAACGGTCGCAATCGCACGCTGGGGAAGTTTAAAGTAATACCCAACAACCGCACCGATGATAAGCGCTGAACCCGATAGCCCACCCCAAAACCCGGCTTGTAACCACAGAGGAAAACTCACGGCTGCTCCTTTTTAGTTAGGTTGATCGTATACGCATAGGTCGTCACCAAGCAAAAAACTTTTGCCGCAATTCGTTTGTAAATCTAAAGTTTTTTTGTTTTACTCTGTACGTTATCAAGCGCGCGGGTGGTGGAATTGGTAGACACGCAGGTCTCAGAAGCCTGAGTCGAAAGATGTGCAGGTTCAAGTCCTGTCCCGCGCACCAACTCTTTAGCTAAATTAAACAGTTATGGTTTTTAAAAATTCTCAGAAAAGAAAACTTTTTCGAATTATTTTTTATTCAATCCGCCACCTATCCGCCACTGAAAATGCAAAATGATCAAAAGTCCTGTGCCTTATTGTAAAGAGGACGTATTATTTTTAGACGACTTACTTTTACTCAAAGCCGTCAAGGCGATTAAAAGGATAGCTCAGCTGATTTGCCTCGCAAGGGTATAGATGGGAAGCTGCTTTGGGAAACTTCTACAAATTACCGTGCGAGACTTCAGTACCCACGATGGCCTGCCTGAAGCGCCCATAAGGACAACTATCGGCTGCGAGTGCATGGCTTCAGTGGGATTGGGTTTTGTTCGGGCCTTCTTTCCTAGCTTGTTGTAGGAGTTCGATATTTGCATTGTTATTATCCCATGACCTCAGCGTTCAATTTTTTTAAAATGTCATCTAAGTTTCTATTCTTAATGCTTGAGGGATCGATAGAATGTTTCAATTCGCAATTTTCCTTTTGCTCTGACTGAAATTAATTTACTTGCATTTAAAAAAAAAGTCACCAAGGCTTAGAATTTGAATTTTTCCTTTACTTCATTTTGCGATAGTTTCGTACTTTGTTGCATTTATATTCTTGAACGTGCTAGGATTTTTTCTTAACGATCGCTATCCGTGGACTTTATAAATATGAAGATTTTTATTTGCGTTTTATTTTCTTTGCTTACGATTAATTCGCAAGCTTCTCAGTTTAAGGCTGGGATTTTTCCAGCCTTAAACTACAATGGGGAACTTACCGGAGTCTTTCGAATAGACACTGTTGTGCTGCTTGGAAAAGATTTTTTTTCAGTTGGCCCTTACGTTGGCATTCATGCTCAAACCCCACAAGTGAGCGACACGATATACGGAGCTGCCATTCATATAGGTCATGCTTACTATTTTGAAATTCAAGGTGGTGTTCTAAATCGCACGTTCACTCAAGACCGAACTCAAAAGCTCACAGGAAGTGGAATGGCGGGAAATTTAATTTTCGGAATCAATTTAAGTCCTTCCATTGGGATCGACGTTGTGTTTTCAACCAAACGAATATCTGAAGGCTCTTTGGATAAGCGCTGGATTTATCAGTTGCTTCCAATATTTACACTGAAAGGAGAATTCTGATGTTGTCTCGCCTATTTTTTATTCTAATTCTTCTATCAGCTTCGATAAACGTAATCGCAAAAGAAATTCAGTTTATCGCAGGTGCTAGCTCTACAAGTTATGATGATGCTTCTGAGGCGAACACCTCGGGACTTTCGTTACGCATGCAGTATAATTTTTCAAATGCGGCAAGTGGATGGATTCTTAATTTCAATGGCCCTGCAGAATCATTTTTTGTTGGAGAATTAGCATCTGGTTATTTATGGAAGTCAAATGGACCACTTTTTTGTGGAGGCGGCGGAGGACTTGCTTACAGTCGTATTTGGGGACTGAATCCAATGCTAACAGTCAGCATTGGGTACCGAATTAACCAAAATGTTTTTGTCGATTTACCTTTGATGTTAACGTCGAATTTAACCATCAACCCATATATTGGAATAACTTTTTAGGAGGCAAGCTTATGCAAAAGTTTTTTTTCGCTTTGTTTCTTATCACTTTGGTTTCTTGCGGATCTGGAGATCCCTTGATCACTGTTTCCGGAGTTTGCGATGGATACACCGATTCGACAACTTCACCTTATGTTGTACCTTGGCCTGTTGGATCTTCTTACGAAGTAACACAAGGAAATTGTGGTGGCGTAACACACATTGGACGATCTAAATATTCTTATGATTTCAATATGAATACTGGCTCAAGAATTGTTGCTTCTCGCGCAGGAACTGTTTATGAAGTGGTTGAAAACAAAGCCAATGGAAATGGTTGTCAGGACGGAGAAAATCACATTTTCATACAACACGCTGATGGATCTGTCGCAAAATATCTTCACCTTACACTAAACGGATCTTCTGTGAATGTAGGTGACTCTGTCATTCAAGGACAAGCCATTGCAGTAAGCGGCAATACTGGTTGCAGTGGCGGACCTCATTTACATTTTGAAGTCACCATTAGTCGTGACAATGGCATGACAATTCCGGTCACGTTTAACAACGCAGGCTCTAACCGCCGCGGCTTACAAACGGGCCGAAGCTACCTGGCGAATTAAGTGGGCCGGGTTTTAACAATTCGCTTTGCATTACGAGTGGGTTCTCCAACAGCTTTCCGTAAACATCAACCTTCAGGATTTTAAGTCCCTTCCTAGAACCTTGTATACGTGCCTTACTGAGCGCACGATTGCTGCCGGTCACATCTCGTGGCCGAATCAAATACTGCGCTCAAACAATACACCTACGTCCGACATAAGCCCGAAGAAACGATCCTCTACAAAATTATCCAAAACAACTGGCTCACTTTTCAAAGCCAGATCGAAAATGATTCTGGCTACTCACTGCCAGAATTTGTGGTCAAAGAGTTTGATGAGCATCTACGCTGTGGGATTCTGGCGCACGGATTTTTGCGGGCCCAGTGCCTGTCTTGCAAAATGAACCTGTCGACTTCATTGCCACAACAGCGCCGACATTGCCAGAACTAGATCAAGTGCTCGCGCAAATCATCAAGCGCCTTACAAAATATCTTGAACGACAAAAAATCATCATCAAAGACAATGATCAAGATTTCCAGTTAAACATTTCAGAAGAGGACACGTTTTCAAGGCTGCAGGCAAGTTCTGTGACTTACCGATTTGCAATCGGGCCGTCAAAAGGCAAAAAAGCTTTTGCGCTAAAAACCGTTTCTGACGGCGATCACAATGCAAAATCAGGGCTGGTCGTGAAAAATTCTGGATTTTCGCTGCACGCAGGCGTTGCCACCAAAGCCCACGAGCGCGATAAGCTAGAAAAAATCTGCAGATACATCGCACGTCCCGCTGTCAGCGAAGAACGCCTATGACTTAACGCCAGGGGCGAAGTCGTCTACAAATTCAAAAAACCCTGGGATGACGGAACTACCGCAATTAAGATGACTCAACTGGAATTCATCGAAAAACTTGTAGCACCGGTTCCACGGCCACGCGGCCATCTGACAAGATTCCACGGGGTCCTTGGCCCGCACTACAAATACAGAAAACAAATTGTCCCCGCAAAAAAAGAACAACCACAGCTTGCCATTGCCGGACCCGACACTGATCGTAATAAACTTGTCACGTCAGCAAAAAGAATTTCCTGGGCCAGGCTTCTAAAGCGGGTATTTAACATCGACATTTCGATCTGCCCAAAATGCCGCGGCCAAATCAGAATCATCGCAGCCATCGAAGATCCAAAGGTCATCAAAAAAATCTTGGAACACATGGATCTGCCATCGACGGCGCCTCGGCTCATGGCCGCACGTGGGCCACCGGTCTCAGATCAGGGCGACATCTTTGCTCAACATTTTTTCGACGAATAATTCAATCTGCAGTCTTAAACCGGACCAGCCTGGCGATCACTTTATCTAAACGCCAAAATTTCAAACGAAAATTCAAAAAACTATCGCCGACGCAATACAAACCAGACAAATTCATTGAAAATTCAAACTAAAACTGGCGAAATTGAATCACGACTTTGTGATTCATACTTTATCGAATGACTAAATATGGCCTTTAAACTTCCTATCCTCATAAAAGTTCCAGTTATAAGATAGGTTAATTCACCCTCTGGGTGCATATGGCGGGGCACGGTAACGCCGCGAACGAAGCGCACCAATTTACATGTAGCTTCGTTACCGGCTTCACTCGATGGAGCCATTATAATTTTATAGCGGATTTGACCACCCGGGGTCATAGGCGAAACAGGCCAATTTGCATAATCGGCCTCGTCATCAGTCATCTGCTCGCTAGCTAGAGCGCCAGTAGAATGAAATACCGTTGTCAAAAATGGCACTGCAGCGAATGATAGAGCGGTACCTTTAAAAAATTTTCTTCGTACCATTTCAACTCCTGATTTGTATTAAGTACTACTTATTACTAAAACAACCGTATTGCGCTCTGATTTCTTCTAAATACTTTTCATCTTTCCACTTGGCTGAATTCACCTGTAAATTATTTCGCACCGCACGTAATTCATTCAAGTCC
>JACMNA010000061.1 GCA_014378765.1 Bdellovibrio sp.
CAAAACATTACGTACTCGCAAAAATTTGGAGCTGGTTATGGGACTCGAACCCGCAACCTGCTGATTACAAATCAGCTGCTCTACCAATTGAGCTAAACCAGCAACATAGATAAAACCAGACCTTAAAAAAAAGCCCGGCAACACCGTAAGATGAAATTTCTACTTATGTTTTGACACGAGGTCAAAATAAATTTGATTTGCCAGTCTTTTTTAGGAAGGCACCGCCGGAACGTCCCGCCCCCTACGCATAATACGGGCACTGATTTATGCATTAATATTGAGCGTTTACTAGGAACACTCTTTCTTTGAAAGTTTACCTTTTAAATCTTTTCGGCTGCAGATAAAGCTTATGTTTTTTTGTACCAGAGCCATGTCTTCTTTACTGATCGCAAAATCTTTTTGGTATTCTGTAAATAACAAGAACAAACTGCGTTCATCGATGAGGTCTTGCCACTTGCCGAAGGCAATTAAGTAATCATTTAATTTGATGAAACGCTGTAACGGCGTTTTCAGTTGCAGCTTCTTATTTTCTTTTTCGAGTTGTTTGATTTGAGTCATTAACTGATCTAGTGCTTTTTCGATTTGTTTTTTGAGCTCGTTTTTTTCGCCCTTGTAGATGTGACCGTTTACTTTGTCTAGGTTTTGCGTTTGTAAATAATGAAGATATTCGTGAATGATGACGCCCACTGAGGCCGAACTTTTTATGTAAATCTTATTTTCTTCGGGCACGTAAAGACCGTGCAAGCTGCTTACTTTTTTGAAGCTAGGATTGCTAACTTCATTTACGCATGGCAATTCAGTTTTTTGCGCACCCGATGATTTATTATCGCAAACTACCTCTACCTCTAATTTTCGTTTCTTCAGATCAGTGATTATTTGAGAGGTATTTTTTTTAAATAGCTGCGAAAGTTCTTTGTAAGAAACTTTTGTTTGATCACATAGAATGATTTGATCACCCTTTTTTTCGATCTTGCAATTTGTGAATGTGCTTTCGTTTTCATTAAGCCAACTAAAAAATTGGTCAGCTTTTTGTTCGATTGATTGCGTTTGACTAAAAACTAAGTTGATTACAAGAAGAAAAAAAAGCATTACTTGGCAGCAGCTTTTGGTTTAGCGGCCCACTGACGCTTGGTTTCGGCTAAGGCCAATGCGGCTGAAACGGAAACGTTGTAACTTGCTGTCGGCGACGCCTGCGGGATACTGACTAACTCATCACAAACTTTTTCGGTGGTTCCACGCAGGCCCTTGTCTTCGGCGCCCAATACCCAAATTACCTTTTCAGGAATTTTTAAATCATAAATAGAGCGTTCGGCCTTATGAGATAATCCGAAAACCCAGAAGCCCGCCTTTTTTAAATCTTCGAACGCCGGCGCGAATTGATTCGTTCGTAAAATGGGAACGTGCTCTACACCACCGCACGCGACTTTGTGAACGGCGGCCGTTAAACCAACGGCGCGGTCTTCCGGAATAATGACGCCGTTAACCCCCATCAACCAACTTGTTCTTAAGATGGCGCCTAGGTTGTGCGTGTCTTCGACTCCGTCAAGAGCTAAGACTAAACCGTTTTCACCCCATGTGCGTTTGTTAAATTCGAATAAGATATTTAAATCAGAAAATGCAACCGCGCCCTGGTGCGAGCGGCAGATTTCGTGTAATTGCGATTCGCTTTTTTCTTCGATTGTGATTTTTTTCTTTTCTAAGTCGGCCACTAACTCGCGAAGTTCTGCCGATGTTTTCCAGTTTGATTGCAACAATACGGTCTTTACGCTTTTAGGATGCTGACTTAATAGCTCAGCAATGGCGTGAATTCCCGCGACTTGGCGCCAAGATCGTGGAAATGCGGGCTTATCGGATTTTTTTTCTGGCGTCATTGCGAAGTTACGTAAATCTTTTTTTTGTGGCTTAGCTGACCCACTTGGTTTTGGTGAATTACCGAAATACTTTGTGGGTTTTCGCTTTGGCTGAAACGTAGCTTTTTTCATGAAGAACAACTTTCTAAAATCTCTAGAACGGTTTGTCGGGGGTCGGAAGATTCTAAGATCGGTCTTCCCACCACGAGCGCCTGCGCACCCGCTTTCATTGCTTGCTTAGGGGTCATTACCCGCTTTTGGTCTTGCGTGGCATCACTAGATAAACGAATGCCCGGAATGACTTTGAAATAATCTTTTTGTGAGATTAATTCTAACTCGTGCCCCGAACAAACCAAACCACGAATTCCTGATTGGTAAACAAGCTGAGATAGGGACTTAACATGATTTTCAATTGACCACGAATGAAAACTTTCGGGTAAGGAAGATTTTTCCCAACTAGTTAGAATGGTAACCGCTAATATTTTAAAAGGCCGAATGCGATTCAGCTCGACTTCTAGTTGCGCCAAACTTTTCAAAGCGTCGTGCCCCGCCAGCGCGTGAACGGTTACTAGCGTGGCACCCGCTTCAAAGCTTGCTCTAACGGCGGCCACCATTGTTGAAGGTATATCGAAATATTTATTATCGACGAACACCGGCGCAAGCTCGGCCACTTTTGAGATGAACTTCGCGCCGTAGCGATAAGCTAAACGAGGCCCAATTTTGACTCCACCGACTAAATCCCCAATAGGTTTTAATTTTTTGAAAGCGTCTTCTTCTGAATCCACGTCGAGAGCGAAAATCAGTGGATTCTTTAAAAGTCTCACAGGCTTTCCAGCACTTTCTGCACAGTTTGGTTCACTTGATCGCGAGTGACTTTGTGCACTTCTTTGGTTTTTCGATTCACGACTTCAATTTGGTCTGCATCAAAACCTTTTTTGCCGACAACGACGCGAACTGGAAATCCGAGCAAGTCGGCATCTTTAAATTTAAACCCGGGGCGCTCATCTCGGTCGTCAATGAAGACATCTAAATGTTTTTCGGTCAGGGCTTGATCCATTTTATCTACGTACTGTGCTAACGCTTCGTCTTTTGGGTCTAACAAACAAATATGAACGTGGTAAGGCGCAATGGCTTTCGGCCAAATAACTCCATCTTGATCATGACTTTGTTCAATTGAAGCCTGCACCGTGCGCGTGACGCCGATTCCGTAACAACCCATTTCGTAAAACTGTGAGCGTCCGTTTTTATCTAAGAAAACGCCATTCATCTTTTGCGCGTACTTTTGGCCTAGGTAAAAAACGTGACCGACTTCGATTCCGCGATAGGCTTTCAGGGTGCCATCTGAATCTGGGCATTTATCACCTTCGCGCGCCATACGCAGATCGGCAAATTGGGCTTTGTAGTCTCGCTCGTGGTTGACGTTTTTTAAGTGGAAGCCATCGGCATTTGCGCCGACAATATAATTTTTTAAATTCGTAATTCCATTATCTGCATAGACCGGAATTTTTAATCCGACCGGGCCACATGAACCTGGAGCTGCGCCGCTGACTTCGCGAACTTCGTCGTCATTCAGCATACGAGGCGCGTTTGTTAACTTTAAAAAGTTTTTTACTTTGATTGGATTTACTTCATCGCTTCCGCGCAATAAGACGGCGAAAGCCTTTAATGATTTGTCTTTGGCATCAAAACCTTCGTTGGCAGAATAAAATAATGTCTTTACTAATTCATTCGCCGGAACCGAGGTAAACTTTTCTAAATCGGCGATGGTTTTTTGCCCCGGAGTTGCAAATTTTTCGGTGGCCTTAAATTCTTTTTCTTTGGATTGGTACGGAATTGCATCAATGGCTGGACAAACTTCGATATTGGCCGCAAACGCCGTTTTATCACTTACGAGCAAGGCGTCTTCGCCCGCTTCCGCCAGCAATTGAAATTCGTGCGTCTGACTGCCCCCGATATTTCCGGCGTCCGCTTTCACGATTCTAAATTGCAACCCTAAGCGATTAAAAATTCGAGTGTAAGCTTCATACATTTGATCGTAGGCTTTCAGGGCGCCCGCTTGATCCATATCGAAGCTGTAGGCGTCTTTCATTGAAAATTCGCGACCACGCATTAATCCAAAGCGGGGTCTGATTTCATCACGGTACTTGGTTTGAATTTGATAAATATTTTTTGGAAAGTCTCGGTAAGATTTTAAATCATGACGAACGTAATCAACGATCGCCTCTTCGTGGGTGGCGCCTAAACAAAATTCATGGTCATTGCGGTTTTTAAATTTAAGTAAGCCTGCGCCCATTTCATTCCACCGATTGGTTTCCATCCAAAGTTCTTTTGGATGCACCATGGGCATTAAAATTTCGATGCAATTTATTTTATCTAATTCATTACGGATAATATTTTCAAATTTACGAATGGCGCGCAAGCCCATGAAGCCATATGTGTAAAGGCCAGGCGCAAGCTTCTTGATAAAGCCTCCGCGCACCATTAATTTATGCGATGGAATTTCGGCATCCGAAGGCGCTTCTTTTTGAGTGAACAGATGAATTTTGGACCACTTCATAGATTCACCTCAATGCCATAGGCTTTAATTTTACGGTGCAAGTAACTGCGTTCTAAACCAATTGACTCAGCCGTTTTAGAAATATTGCCACCGTTTTCTTGAATCTTTTTAATCAGATATTCTTTTTCAAACTCAGCTCGAGCCTCGCGAAAGGTCGACATGTCGGCTAAATCAGATGACATTGCCACAGCTTCGCGTTTATCGACCAGACCAGCAAACCGCAGATCATGCACATCGACGAAATCAGATGGAGTTAAAATATATACGCGCTCCATAAAGTTTTTTAATTCTCGCACGTTACCCGGCCACGAATGTTTAATGAGTAACTTCATTCCTTGTTCAGAGATTGTTTTTCTTAACGAGGCCATTTGTTTGGCCACGAAATCACTAAAGTGAATTACCAATGAGTGAATATCTTCGGCGCGCTCGCGTAAGGGCGGCATGCGCATGACTGCGTTTGATATTGAAGTTGCAAGATCAGGATGAATTTTATTATTACTAAGTAAGGTCGCCAACTGAGAAGTTGTGGTTAAAATCATGCGGACGTCACTGGTCAACTCATCTGAACTACCGAAGCGCTTAAACTTTTTCGTTTTCAAGTAACTAACTAATTTTTCTTGTAAAATTAATGGCATCTCTTCGATTTCTTCAATGACTAAGGTACCCGCTTGCATCAATTCTATTTTACCTCGTCGAGTTTTATCAATTCCGGGGAGTGTTCCTTTTTCAATGCCGAATAATTCAATTTCGATTAAGTCTTGGGGAAGAGTACTGCAATTAATTTCTGAGATGGGGCCACTGGCTCGGGTACTCATGTAATGAATATTTTGCGAGACGAGCTCACGTCCTGAACCCACTTCACCTTCGATCAATAACACATTTGAATTCTGGGCAAATTGAGTCACTTGAGTTCGAATTTTTTGCATGGGTACCGATTCGCCGACTAGCGCAATACTTTTTCGAAGTTTATTTAATAAAGCATTTTTTTCTTCGCGCTCTGATTTTAATTGCACGATGTGATCGATGGCGATCGTAATTTTATCAAGTGAAAGGGGCTTCTCGATAAAATCCCACGCTCCTAAGCGCGTGGCTTTAACGGCGGTTTCGATTGTGCCGTGGCCCGAAATCATCACGAAAGATGTGTTAGAGAATAAGGGCACCGCTTGCGTTAACACTTCGATGCCATCCATGCGGGGCATCCAAATATCTAAAAAGCAAATATCAGGCTGAAAAGATTTAAGCGCGTCTAGCCCCGTGGGTCCATCCGGCGCAACCATCACGTCATAGCCATCGTCACGTAAACTTTCTGATAAAACTTCGCGAATGGGTGGCTCATCATCGATAATCAGAATTTTTAATCTATTTTTTTGAGCGTGCAGGTCCATTCGTAACTCCTAGCGGGTAATCAGTCGGCTAATCTATTAGCGGAATAATTGGCATTTCAATATACATTTGCGTACCTTGTGGAGTGTTTTCAAGGGCGCGGATCACTCCACTGTGGTCTTCTATAATACTCTTCACGATCGGCAGCCCCAGTCCAGTCCCTTTTTCTTTAGTCGAGAAATAAGGTTCAAAAACACGCACTCGGTCACGCTGTGGTATTCCTACCCCATTATCAATGATTGAAATTTTAAGCACTTGGTGTTGCTGCTTGTATTCAGTCTTAATTTTAATCACCGGTTGGGCTTCCGTCTGCACGGCACCAATTGCATTGTCGATTAGGTTAACAAATACGCGCTTCATTTGATCAGGATCAAATTTAAACTCAGGGGCCTTAGGATCTAACTCAAAAATAAATTTAATACTTGAATGAGATTCTAAATAAATTTTAGCGGTCATGTTTATAATCTCGTTCATCTGACCTGGACTAGTTCGAATTTGCGGGAGCCGGGCGAACTGGGCAAACTCATTTACTAATAAACGCATATCATCGACTTGCGTGATGATCATACGGATAGAGTCTTGAAAAGCAGGATCTTGAATTTGGGCTCCAAATTTTTTAGACAAACGCTCGGCTGAAAGACGTATGGGCGTTAACGGATTTTTAATTTCGTGCGCAATTCGGCGGGCTACTTCGGTCCAAGCGGCGGCCCGTTGGGCATTTACGATGGGGGTCATGTCGTCAAATACTAGGATGCGACCGATCTCTTCATTGTCTTCATTCTTTAAAATAGAAATATGAATTGAAAGTGGGATAGTTTCATCATTAACCGTCAGCCGAATTTCTTTTTGCAAGGAAACCAATGAGTTTTCTTGCATCGATCTAACGATGCTAGCGAAAAGTTTATAATTGTCGTCACTCACAAGCACGCGAAATAATTTACCTACACTTTGCTCAGGGTCTAATTGTAAGAGCTCGCACGCGCGGCGATTGATGGTGGTTGCATGACCCGCCATATCGACTGATATGATTCCGGCGCTTACGTTTTTTAACACGATCTCAACGTAGCGGGTGTACTGATTTAAATTTCGTAACGTCTGCTGAAGTTCAAGTTCGGAAGTCGACAGATTACCGATCATTTGATTAAAGCTTCCGATCAGGCTGTTTATTTCTTCGCTGCCGGATTCAATTTCAAGTTGAGAATAGTCGCCCGCCGCCACCCGCTTAGTGGCTCGACCCAATTGCACTAGCGGAATTGATAATTGTTTCGCGAGGTAGAATCCAAACCAAACCGCGGCAAATAAAATCACCAAGGTCATAACAATCAGCATGATAAAATAAATTGATTTAAGCGGGTACTCAACCAGCGAGTTGCTATGAAACTCTTGATATGCTCCCACGATATCATCGAATTTTGAACCAGGAGTTAAGTTTAGGAATTTCGTTACAACGATAACGCCCGACTGCTTATGCTTATCTAACGGAACCATCACCCGCAAAAGATTGTAGTCTCCGAAAATTTGCACCGTGCTGGCTTCATCGCCGTTCACCAGACCTCGCTGAAGAAATTCAACATTCAGGGCCGGAACAACTTCGGAATTCAGTTCACGGTCTTGCGCCACCACGCGGGGCCGAAGAATATCTTCATAGTACTCGATAGCATCTAACCGGTATTGATTTTGAAGGCGCTCAAGCTGGGCGAGACGCTGAGCCGGCGGCGTGCGGGCCAGTTCGCGGGTAGAAAGCCGCGCGTATTCATAGCCACGTTTTTTTTCATTTGAAATAAAGGTGTCGATAACTTCCGACGCATTTCTTAAGATAGACAGCATTCGTTGCGAAAACCATTTCTCAAAACTGCTATTCAGATAAAAGACTGAAATGATAAATACTAACAGGGTCGGAACCACTGAAAAAGAGACGAAAGACAATATCAGTTTCGATTTAAGGCTCGAGCCAAAGATTTTTCCACGTCGCTCGATAAAAACTTTAACGACATTTCGAAAAATTAAAAAAAGCAGCAATAAAACTAAGATTAAGTTAACGTTAACTAAACCAATAAAGAATAATACGTAAGAAGACGGTAAATTTTGACCCGAGCGAAATATATAAACTTCAACCCCGATTAGAAATGCTAATAAAATAGAAATAGAAAAAATAAAGAGGATCTCTTTTTTTCTTTTTTTAAGTTCGACACTTCTTTCGGTTTGTGGATCTTTGTTTATGGCCATCGCCCTTTATTTTCCGCGTATTTCTTTAAGAAGTCCAATCATCTCGACGACCACTTGGGCGGCATCGGCGCCCTTATTTCCGTGCTCGCCACCCGCGCGCGCCAAGGCCTGCGCTTCATTTTCGGTGGTTAGAATTCCAAAACCGATTGGCTTTTTGTATTGCAGCATTAAATTTGAACACCCGCGCTCGACACTGCGACAAACTTCATCGTAATGTGAAGTTTCACCACGAATCACCGCCCCTAAGGCAACCGCTCCGTCAATTTTTTCAGCGTCAAATAAGGCTTGAATCGTCAGCGGAATTTCGATGGCGCCCGGAACGCTAACCGACAGTATTTCACATTCAAGTTCTTCTAAAAAGTCTATCGCGGCGTTTTCAAGTTTAGAGGTGATTGCTTCATTAAAACGCGAAGTCACCACTGCAATTTTCAGCGGAGCAGGTTTTTTAATTTTTTTACTAGCGGTTTTCTTTTTCATTATTCGGACTTTCTGCGGTACGCGATCAAATCGGCGATTGAACCGATTTTTAAATTAAATTTCTGCGCAAATACTTTTAAATCGGGCAAGCGGGCCATAGTGCCATCGTCATTAATGACTTCGCAAATGACGCTGGCCAAATTAAAACCGCAAAGGCGCGCCAAATCAACGCTGGCTTCAGTGTGCCCCGCGCGGGCCAAAACTCCTTGCGGGTGAGCCCTTAATGGAAAAATATGGCCCGGAATAATAATGTCATCTGGTTTTGCGTCGGCCCTAGAGGCCACCAAAATCGTATGCGCGCGATCGGCCGAAGAAATACCGGTGGTTACCCCAACGCTGGCTTCGATACTCATCGTGAAAGCCGTTTCGGTGGGACCATTACGATGCTTTGGCGAAACCATCATTGGAATTTCTAGTTGATTAATTTGATCGGTAGTTAAGGCTAAACAAATTAATCCCCGAGCCTCTTTAGCCATAAAATTCACGGCGTCGGCGGTTATGCAATCGGCGGCGATGATTAAATCCCCTTCATTTTCGCGGTTTTCGTCATCGACCAAGATGACAAATTGGCCGGATTTAAAAGCGCTGAGAATTTCAGGTATTGAGTTCAGCAAGCGCACCCTCTTTTTGATTTAAATAAGCCTTAGCCAAGTAATCAGCTTCAACGCAAACGGCGTCACCGGCCATAACTTGAGATAAATTTGTTTTCTTAATTGTTTCTGGAATTAAACAGACATTAACCAAACAAAGATCATTCACCCGCTGAACTTGATTTACCGTTAGGCTAACTCCATTTAAACAGATCGAACTTTTTTTCCAGAAATAATTTTTTAATGCAGCTGGAATTTCAATCTGCATTTGCCAGCACTCGCCGTCCTGATACGACCGATGAACTCGTGCCGCGCAGTCAACGTGACCGGTCACTAAGTGACCATGTACGCGGTCGCCCAAGCGCAGCGAACGCTCTAGGTTCAGCGGTTGCTTTTTCCACGATGAAAAAGCCGGGCCCAAAAGCTGTAACGTTTCGGCGCCCAGGCAAAACTGAATTCGTTCGCTATCTAACTTTTCGATGGTTAAGCAAATTCCGTTGGTACAGATACTGTCACCAATTTTTAGGTCGTTAAAATCTTGAGGTTTAGTTATTTCGATACGAATGGCACTATCTGCGGTAACTTCACTAAGAATATTTGATTGTGCTTCGATTATGCCTGAAAACATGGTGCATGTTATGTAGCACAGACCCCACCAGAATGATGGGGTTAGTGCGTAGCATTAAGATAGATAAGCTAAGTAATTACGGTTTTTGTGAAGCAGCTGGCTTTTGAGCAGCAGCAGCAGCAGCAGCGGCTTCGGCTTGAACTTGCTCGGTAAACATATGCAATTTAACTAAGGCGCCCACTTCAATTGACGTGTCTTCTTTAGGATTGAGAACTCTTGCGCTTGAAATTAAATCGCCGGCGTCTTGGATTTCAATAATCCATGGGTCTTTAGTATCCGATACAACCGTCGCACCCGTTAACTGAGCTTTTGGATCGCAGGCCGTGCCATTCCAAGTTAATATTTGGTTATATACTTTGAGTCGATCGCCGTTTTTTAGTCCTAATTCGTGTCCACCTAAAATAACGACTTTGTTATCGCCGCTAACCATAATGCGGGTTTGCCAGTCTTCACCTTTAGAAAATAATGTTTCGGCAAGTTCACGCACAGATTTTTTCAAAGCCTTTAAAGTTAATTCCGCTAAACCGACTTGACGATAAAACTCAGGGCCAATGTGGATAAGTCCTAGATCAATTCCAAATCCAGCTTTATAGTCAGTCTTGAATTCTTCTGTATTTTTTGCCGCCACTTCGGCCCGTGACCACGGATTATAAGCATGAAAAGAAAGATCCATGCGCATTTTATCCATTTTAAAACTTGCTTCTAAAGGCAATGGAACGCCAGCAGCTAATTTTAATTTCAAAGCGGCGCCGCTGTAAGCTTCTAAAGCATTAATGGTTCCTGATATGTAATGCTGAGGTCTTTTCATCATGCAATGAGCATCACCAGAAAAAACTAGTTCTCCGGATTTAGTTTCGGGAAACCATTTTTTCATTTGTACAACCATCGGATGAACCGCGGCCGATCTAACCGAAGCTGATTTAACATCAAAGAATTTTTCGTCAGGCACAACCAATTCCTCGGCCGTTGGATAAACACTACGCTCGTAAAAATAATTTGTTTCGAACAAAACGCCCGAAAATTGATTTTTTGCCACTTCGGAGAATTTAAAACCCGAATCGTCCATCATCGTGGTCGCACTTAACTGAAGGACTTGAACGTTTTTCTTCAGTCGTCGGCCTTCTTCGGCGGGCTGGGCACATTGTGTGGCGCTCATTAAGAACACCGCACACGTTGTTAAAGTAGATAGTAATAAAATATTTTTCTTCATTGTTGACCCCATCTAGGCACTTGTTCGGTGACCTTTAAACAAGTCTAGAGCCTTTTATTATAATTTTACGATAAAAATTTGATTGTTTTATTTAGTGAAAAAAAGTTAGACAGTCTGCCAAACAATTTGCTTTACAAAAAAACTAAAAGCCCGTTCCGAAATGTCCGGCTAAAGTAATAAAATAAATAATATCGTCGCGTTTTGTTTCACGACCCAAAGAATCTAATTGGATTTTGTCATACTTAAGATACTTCGCTCCGCCACCAATTCCTAAGCCGCCAATATTAATACCTAGACCTGCTTCACCAATCATTGCGTTTTTTGTCGATGGGTCCGCAAATCGGTATCCAGCACCGGCGAACATGCGAAAATAACCAGAGTCAAAATGAGAAGTACTAACTAGTCTAAGCGTTGAATCTAAACCAAGAATATCTTGGTCAGTCACGCTGCTAAATCTTTTGAATGCGGCATTACGCCAAGTGAAATAATCAGTGATATTCCAGTTTACTCCCAGATTGAGTTCACTGTAGGACGCTCCATTATAAGTGCCCGCGGCCCCACCCAGATCAATCGTAACCGTCGGAGTTTCGCGAACTGAAGCCAAAGGGCGCGACGCTTTTTGAGCCTCGGCCCCAAGGGGTAAAACTATTAAACTAAATATTAAAGTAATGGTTAAGCTAAATAGTTTCTTCATCGACTAGTAACTAGTTACCGCCGCCAGCCCATTCTTGACAGTAGAAACCAGCTTGTAAAGTTTCTCCGTTAACACGGCAACCAGTTGATTTGTAATCTTCGCCACGTGCATGGCAAATCGCCGCTGCTTCACCAAGTTCAAACGCAACTACGTATTGACCAAAACGCTGATACCAAGATGAGTTTGCGTGAGCGCAAGTTGCATAATTTTCTTTCATCGAACGTGAATCGCGAGACGCAAATGCGAACGAACCAGTTAAAGACATCATGACAGATGCAGCTAAAATCATATTTTTCATAGAGATCTCCTTGTTAAAGTAATGAGACGATAAGAATTTCGCACAGGCAATTCTTTTGTTACCGCAAAAAAGGCCAAGCGTTAATACAAGTCCATAATCACCCAGGATTCCAAATCTGATTAAAGAGCTAGCACAAAAAAGAGCTACCCAATCCAAAAGTAATCAATATTCAAACAAGCAATGAAG
The DNA here is from genome assembly GCA_014378765.1 of Bdellovibrio sp. Taxonomy (GTDB): domain Bacteria; phylum Bdellovibrionota; class Bdellovibrionia; order Bdellovibrionales; family Bdellovibrionaceae; genus Pseudobdellovibrio. The sequence goes on from JACMNA010000061.1 coordinate 12,100, forward strand.
TCCTTTTGTTCACCGCGATTTTAAACTTTGAAAATGAAAATTTAGAAATCCAAAAGCAATCAGAGGGTTAACGGCGTATTTGTTGAAGTTATTTTTATATAAAAAAATTATTTTCCAAAAACTTTCTCTTCAAAAATCGGCCTTCTTGAAATCTAAAATATATTTTTGGTATGTTTTTGAAGCCAAATTTTGATGTGAAATTAAAATTTTTAAAAGAACATTAAGTTTGAAGTTCCTGTTCTAAAAACGCCTGATCTAGATGACCGACAATAGCAAATCACGGGCAGAACTTCTTCCCGGATTATTTTTTAATTGGCGGCAAACAACTGTACATAAAAGCTTGCCTTGCTGTAAAAAAAATTGAGTGGACCGTGAAATAAAAGCATCGGGTACTCGCCCGAAAGAGAGACGAAAAGCGCCGGGGCTCATCGGTAAATTTTAAGGAAGAGACGGATATCCATCGAACGGCTACTCGAGAAACGAAGGCCAAAAGACTCGAGCGGAACGCCACGATAAAATAGCGTGAGGCTATTGACCATAAACCTGTGCAAAAGTAATAAGTCCCTATATGGGCAGAAGTAGCGCAGTGAAGCGGCGGCAAAAATATTTAATTGCTACAGAAGGCAGTGCTGATGAGTAGCACTGCCTTGCTTGGTCGCGAATCGAGTTTTCGAAAATATTTGGTCATGAACGGCAACTAGACGTACCGTGAGCCTAACTTCAAACAAGGGGTTTTGGGCTCCTGGCATTAGTTAACTAAGTGAACAGTTTGCATTTGTGTAAAAAAAATGATTGTGCTGCCGCCTTTATTTAGATTCTTTTAGCACAATCTTGCACTGGGGGATTTAAATCAGCTTTCACTCCCAAGTAGGCTAAATTCAATAATTGTTTCCAAAAAATATCATCAAATTTAAAATCAGCGCAAATTTTATGACTTTTATATTAGGGGCAACTTTATATAAATCATTAGGAAGAAAAGCAACCTGTTTAATTGTATCTGAGCTTACAATGCCTGGAAGTAGAGTCACATATTTCAAAGCGGGCATAGGTGAAAAGCCAGGTGCACTATCCATATACTCGGGAAGTATCAATACTAGATCTTCAAGTGACGGACAATTTTTGCAAAATTCAAATGCGCGTTCTTTAGAATTTAAATTAGCATATAAATACTTTAAATTGGGTAAATTCTGCAATCCAGAAATACTGTTCGGCCCCATGTGCACGAGCGATGTTGCATCACTAGAAATGACCATGACTTTGCCAGTGAATTTAAGTGAGTCTATACTTATTTTATCTAGGCTAAGTATATTAGAATAGTGCTTGTTCAAAAGTTGGTTATTAATTTCAACATTAAGGATACTATTTTACAAAAATAACGCCCAAATTCTGGCTCAATTTCATTACGAAGACTTTTCCATTTAGCCAATTGTTAAAAAGACAACACTCTTCATGTGATAAGAAAAGCGCTGTATTAAAGTTTTTTTAAAACAGCGCTAACAATTATTGTGTAAACCGAGACGGATCGTTATTTTCATATTTTTTCTGGGTTTCAGGTGTGCTTGCAGATGCTTTTGTTGCGCACTTTGCGCCATTAGTAACAATACTGACTGCGTCAGCACGAACAAAACCAGCTTTTCTGTCTGCATCGATGGCTTTGTAGATAATACGACCGTCTTTGGTAAATCCGGGGTACGAAGCACTTTCAGCCGCTGCTGTCGAAATCGGAAATGATTTATCTGTTTGTAAATCGTATAGGTAAACTCCGCGCACATAGTTATTTGCGGCATTACCTTCAGCATTATAGGTTACCATTGGCAATTCATTCTTATATGGGTAACTGAAGCTAACTTTTGAAGTGCGAATCCCTAAATCCTTAACAAGTTCGCATTCACCATTTTCTTTGATCTTGTAGACGTGAGTTGTCGATTTGTTAGAAGGGATGCCCGCAAGCATTGTTCCGTCTTTTGACAGCGTAAGTTGATTTAAGCTCGGTACTAGATGCGCAAGTCTTTGTTGAAGTGGTGAAAGCAGTGTTTGAATCTCTTGACGACGAGCTAAAACTGCCGGGGTCGAGGTATTTTGCAAGTTGAGGTATTCATTACTAAGTCCCGCCATTTGCGTGCGAATGTCAGCAACTTCAGTAACTCCAGCTATTTTTAGCGGAGCAAATAAGTTCTCACAAATTTGGTAGCGCGCACCTTTAGTTTTAATTTCTCGTTTTCCAGCCGCATCTATTGAAACCGAGTAATCTTGGGTCCAGCGGTCCATCCATAAAGTTGTTCTAAAGTCGTAATTGCCTTTTTTGCCGCCCGGAAGTTCTGCCGATGAATGGTAAAATTGATTATGGGTTCTGTCTGAGAAGACGGGTTCGACCGTCAATTTATTTTCTACGGCCGCACTGGTAAAATCGGCAAAAGAATAATAGCTCATCCCTTTTATGTCGTATGGAGAAGCGATTAGATCCCAGCGGCCTTCAACCGGGTAAGCTTCATTTTTCATTGGAGTTTTTATTATAACTGGCGCTATCGCGCCACTATCATTTGTTTTTGTAAAATCAATTATTTCTACGTTGCTGGTTCTACCACCCGTATAAAGAACGTAATCACCCGTTGGATGGACACGCAAGTAAGCGCCGCCATTATTAGCGGGACTAGCAATAAATTCTCTAGGGGGTAAGCAATTAGCTGCGTAAGTTATCGAGCTTAAAGTCATGGTAAAAATTAAAATTGTTTTTCCGGCAAAAATTTTCATAGGCCACTTCCCGTAAGCTGGTTAATCTTACTAACAATTGAATCATGATCATAAACACCCACCAGCATTTCTTCCGACACTACGCCATTTTTAAAAACAAACATTGTAGGAAAGTGCTCAGTACCACCCAGCATAAACAAATTGACCGAGTTCAACTTTAAATTAGTTTCTGGAGTTCCTAGTTCAGTCGCAATCATATGTTGATCGGTATCGGAAGCCCGTGGGTCAAGTAGACTGATGAAATCAACCTTAAGTTCTTTAGCGGCATCACGATACCTTTTCAAAAATTTGACTGAATACACCATGCTAGGCGACCAAACGTAGATAATGCCTTTTCGATTATGCCCCATCAAGTTTTGTAATTCAGCGTCGTTAACAAATTTCATCTGCTTATCGGGATACGATTTAGAAAAGTCAAATCCACTAGAAATTTTTTGCTTTGCTTTACAATGACTATCAAAATTGTGTTCGATGATTTTTTCGTTTGAAATTTCATAAACTTTCGGCGCTAAACTTTTTTCGTAATGAATTTCTAACCATTTCGATGGGGACTCGGTTTTAAGACGAAATACTTCTTTATCTGTTGCATCAGCCTGAACTTTGATTAATTTTTTTGATGAAGTCAGCGAACTTATTAATCGATCTGATTCGGTTTTGCACGCCGCGTTTGTACTGATTGCGCTTGAGGGGTCTCGACTTACTTTTCTGGCTATTTTGCCTTTGGCGAAAAGAAAATTTCCAGACAACATAATGATAATAAAAATATTTAACGGCAATTTCGTTAACATGAGTTTCCCCTTTAGAATATTGAGAGTTTTGTTTATTGTATAAGAAGACTTATTGATTCTATATAAAATGGATCTAAAGCTAGACGATCAGCTAGCCAAATTTAACGCTCTGAAGTTAGTTTATTTTGTGAACGTCATCACTTATTGCACTCTTTTCGGTCGGGGTAGAATTCGACTTATGATTTTCTGTTTCATCTGTGCACGGAGCCCGCTTGACCCACCAGCCACTTTTTCTCCATTCATCGCGGACGGCTTCGCGTTCGGCCTTTAGACACGAAAGCAATGCTAATCGTTCATCCATCGTTAGGTCGGGAGCCACCGGCACATCGGGGTCATCATACAGCGGCATTTCTCTTGAGACGGCAACTTTGAAGGCAATGGTCCGAGATTGAAACTCATTGTGCAAGATCCCGCGGTCGGTCCCATTATGACAAGCTATGCAGTTCATTGAACTGGCAACTTTCTGCCAATTAACTTTTGCCGTAGAAGTGGGTAATGCGTCAAATTGATAGAGTCGTTGATCTCTAGAAGAATGACTAACGGCTTCTCTGTTGGCCGCGCAACTTTCTATAAATTTTTGAGTTCGAGTTACTGAATTGCGGGGCGCCCAACCCCAGGGCTGACTGTCCATAGTCGGACCAAATCGTACTTCTTTACCAGAATGTTTAGTTTGACCCCAACTTAATCCTGGTTGCGTTAGTAACTGATTAATTTCATCAATATTTTTAGTTTTTTCGGCCGACATCAAAATCTCTTTACCGTTAATAGCGCGGTAACCGACAGGGCTAATGGGCCTTAGTGGATTCGTATGGCACAGAAAACAATTATTTAAGCCCGTACCATCATGTTGAGCAAGACTGTTTGACCATTTGTATTGGCCTTTGATTTCATCTTCGGTCATTTTTCGTAATTGGCCAACGAATGGCTTTACAGTTTTGTCGACGGTAATCATCGTTAAGGTTTCTTTACCTTTAGTTAAATTACCACTTTTTGATTTAATTTCAGGGTCATAAATTTGTTCATAAGGTTTTTCATCGGCATCAATGCCTATTTGTAAAAAAATGTCTTTATCTACGCCTGGTATGGCTACAATAAGAAGATTGTGTGTCGGATCAAAACCCCCGCGATCACGGGTCTTGTAGGCAACCGCCTTCCAGTTATTTTTCTTAACTAGTTCAAATATATTATCCGGAATTTTAACGAGGCCTGGTTTTATTTTTCCATCTTTGTCTTTTACCAAAAATTCAGTGGGTAAAACTTCTTCACTTCGATACTTTAAAGACTGATCATATAGTTCGTTGAAGGTAGCAACATCAATTGGAGGGCTACTGATTGATTCGTTATAATATTTAAGATCTTTCAAACACTGCGGTACCGAGGGTTCGTCTTGGTAACAGTTTTTGAATTTTGTTTTAACTTCTGTATATTTTCCTTCAAAAACATTCTTGAACATGGCATCGCGCCATCCAGAAATGGACTCGCCATTTTGAGTCGGACAAAGTGGTTCATTGGCCCAAGAAAAACTAATTAAGAAACTAACCACAAAAAATAAAATTGACCGCAATTAAAAGTCCTTGGTTTATAGAATTCAAGCTAGCGCCCACTTAGTTTGCCATAAAAAGAAAAAAGTATAACTAGTTGAAAGTCTATTTATTCATTGTCCATTTAGTCCAGCAGAAGCCCTAAGCATTGTGGGGTGAATAAATGTTTATACCCATTTGCAATTTCAAACTGTCGCCACCGCCAATATTCTAATTTTGTAATCGGGTACAGTCTATTCCAAATCTCAAAAAGCTCACGGTTTTTGACTGACACAACCCCGTGGCCGGGGTATCGATTCTCTAAATTCAAATAGGTGCGCGCAACAATCCCCTTAGCTGAATTCTGTGGTTCGAATTTTCGATCAGCCAATTTGACTTTGCAGCCGCTCAGGCGCGGTCACCCTGATTCAGCGATTCGGTGGTCGACGTCGAAACCTGTTCCAAATGCGGCGGCAAAATGAAAATCATTGCGGCCATCGAGGATCCGAAAGTGGTTCGAAAAATCCTTGAACACATGGGCTTAGCCTTGATGCCACAACTACTGTATCCAGCAACACTTCGAGATGAACTTCGATAATTTCAATCAATCAGCAGACTCAGAAATTCACTGCAATGGATCCGTTAATTCAAAATCCAGAAAAACACCCTCAATAAATCAAAGACACGCCGCAAATTTCAAAAATCCGTGAAATTCATTGCCAAAGACCCGCTACAATCACACAATTTTAACAAGAACCAAGGCAAAGCTAGATGTTAAACTTGAACAATTCGGGCTTTAAACCGCCTATCCTCCGATTGATCAAATGTGGCCTTTAAACTTCCTATCCTCTTTTAAAAAGACAGTTGCTGCAGTCTTGTTGTTAATTAGATCTCGCTAAATAAGACTGGCACGTAAGATCAATCGGGAATGATTGCCCAGCTGCGTAGATCGTATAAAGACTAACGCCCGTTACTAGGTTTACTGAAAGCGAGTTACTATTATTTGTCGCCCGGTAAGTCATTTGATTTCCGCTTGCGACAGCGCTGACCGTGTCTAAGTTTGACATCGTTCGACTTCCGCTAGAATTTACGTTAAACTTTCGAAGTGTAGTTCCCCAAGATTCTTTCCAAACTTCAACCTCTGTATATTTGTAACCGGGCTCAGTGCAATACATCTCAACTTTGCAATTTAAGTCAGAAGATTCTTGGCACTTTCGTGGCGCAATGATTTGCTTGGGTTTTTGATGCAGAGTTGTAGTTAAGTCGACTCTTTCACAACCTTTCAACCCGCGAATCGAATGCATAAGTGTTCCTTGCGTATTCGCAATGGTCTTGAATGTCGCCCCTGGCTTAACGGCGATGCCACTTGGCTTAGTGCTATTTGCGAACCAAATTATCTGATGCAAAACTTGACTAGCTGGGCACCCGGTAACTTGCAGGGGTGCTGACAACAATTCAACTTCGACGATTTCCGAAGTAAATATATTATATTCAACTTTTCCTTCGTCTTGCGCGATCCTAATATTGAAATTATGTTGATACGTTTTTGCATCGTTATTGAAGTCAACGGCATAAGGCCCCACACTGGTTGATTCCACCGGCGCTTCAGCAACGGTCTCCGAACTTTTGCTACCGCTGCATGCACTTAAAATACCAAATAAAGAGGTCATTAGAATAATATTTTTTAACATAGAATTTCCTTATCTTTTTACTTTTTTAGTTAATTTTGATGAATCGCAGTCGTAAGCCACTTGCCACTCTTTAGCTTGGGTAGTGACTGAAGATTGTTCAGTGTTAGTACCACTAGCGGCGCCGCTAACTAGCGGAATACCGAATAGGCTGCCTTCTTCGCGGCGTGTGTCGTCGCGATTAGCGGTCGATGAATTAAGTTTCGTAGTCTGTCCGATGACAACTTCACCCTCGTCGGCGATTTTTACGTTTTGGCTGCCGCAATTTTGCGTCATCAACAGATCGGCTTTTTGACGGTCTTCAGTGCGAAAGTTAGTCGGCATAGCGATAACTCCACCAGTCAGAGGCTTTTTCTTTACCTCACGCGCTTGCGGTACGTAGACCGTTTGACAGGCGCTTAAAACAAACGTTAACCCGTACAGATAAATAACTTTTTTCATGATAAATCCTCCTTATAAACTTAGTTGCTACCAGAGTTCCTATCATATCGATTAAAAGTCTAGATGGCTGACACCGCTTTCTGTCCGGGACTGTCCGGTAACAAAAAAAATTCACCGAACACGATTTTTATTGCCGGAATATAAAAAAAAGGCGAAAAGCCCTGCATGTCATTGCAATTCTTTAGTGAGCACCGTGAATATTTAAAACGAGAGTACGAAGCGCGCCTGAGCCGTAGGCCTCTTTATTCTCAGCGGGCTTTCGCTCGCGATATCGGTTTAAGCTCTTCGGCTTTGAATGATTATTTTAACGGGCGCATTCGACTTTCAAGCGGCCGGGTCGCGCAGGTTAGTAAGTCGATCGGTTTAACGACCGAACAGCGACAACACTGGATTGATCTGCTAGAAATGAAGTACGCAAAGGCTCCAGAGATCAAAAAAATCAGTGAGCTTCGAGTCAAATCAAGAATGCAATCACAGAGCCATTCAATTTCGCTTGATCAGTTCAAAGTAATTTCAGATTGGTATCATTTAGCTTACGTTGAATTAATTCAAATGGATGCAGAGAAGTATTCAGATCTAAAAGTGAGTGCCGCGGCCCTAGGGCTGCCGTTGAAGTCATTAAAGTTAGGTGTGAAGCGTTTAGAAGATTTAACTCTTCTTAAAAAAGATGCGAATGGATTTTATACGGTGAACCCGTCGACTACGCTTGGCGATAACATACCCTCGATGGCAGTTCGCCAATTTCATAGCCAGATGATCAAGAAAGCGAATGCCGCCTTAGAGGAGCAGCCGATGCAACATCGTTTTGCCTCTAGCACCATGGTTGCATTGCCCAAAGCGGAAATTGAAAAAATAATGGCCGACATTAAGTTTTTAGCACTTAAGTATTTGGATCCCTATTTAGTTCAATCTCAGAATTCTAAAAAAGATGCCTTGTACGGATTTACCCTGCAGTTTTTTGACCTACTTGCACAGAAGGAAAGTTCATTATGAAATTATCGATTTTTTTAGCCTTGTTTCATTTTTCGTTTGTGACGAATGCAATTATTCACGTAGGCAATGGCGGCGGAGAAGCCGAAATGACCACTTTAAAATTAATGCCGGGTTTAGAGGCCTGGGCCTTAGCTTGTAATGAAAACGTAAATCTTTGTGGCCAAGGAATTTATTTTGCGGCTAAAGATATCGCCTTTTTTAAATCACAAATTGATTTTGTTGAAGCCAACCAAAAACGAGCCCTTTGCGAACCAATGAAAGTAAATCTGGTACGTGAATCGTTATATATCAATGATGATATTCCTAAAAGCATGCAAGAATTATCAAGCCTATTAGTAAAAGGAATTTTAATGTGTGCTGGTTGGCCAGCAGAAAGGCTTGCCCAATTAAGGTTGCACCTAAATTTGCAATCAGTGCAGTTCACTACTTTTAAAATTTTCGGTTTTCAGGGCGTTGATACAGACTTGGTCTTTAGCCCAATGCTAGCCGGCGCGCAAGAGCGTTTGATACAGGCTACCCGCTGTTCACGCTTTAGAATACTTTCGGCTGTAGATAACTATTTTCGAATTAGTTGCCTCAGCGACCGTCAAAATTATTTGATCTTGGCAAAGCCTACCACGAATGGGTTCGAATTTATATCAAGGGTTGATAATTAGCGATAGCCAAAGGCTTGGTAATTAAAAAAGGCTGCGGCAAGTTTTATCTTTGCCGTTGTCTTTATCCTCTGCACTGGGCCTGTCGCCCCAATCAGTAGTCTTCATGTACTGTTCCACGCGACGCTTGGCCTCGATTTCAAATTCTCTTTCTTCTTGTTCGCTTCCAAAAGAAAAAGGCACTCCAAGTTTTGAAGCTAAAACTTTATCGTTTGTTCCATCCTCGAAATGAATCCATACATTCGATATGCTTCGGTTGCGGGTGTCAAAAATAGTTTGGGCCGTTAGTTGACGATCTAATTTATATGCCCAAGAACGAAATCTTTGAACAATCGGACCAGGTTGAAATTGCGTGATTGGTTTTTCAGGAATTTGCAGACTCAGTCTCGTTTGTCCATCGACCACTTTTGCGTTTATATTTTTTTTATCAAAAAAATATTTTTTACCCATGCCAACATAACCTAGTTCATCTTGCATTACCTGTGGGGAACTTCCGGTCCAACGCGTACGAACGGCTTGCAGAGTGTGCTGCAGTTCCATAGTGACCCCAACTACGGTCTTTTTGCTTTGCAAATTTAAAACTGCAATCAAAGGCTGACCCTTTTTTAGTAATTTCGCGACTTCAATTGATTGAATATGTAAATTAGCGCTTTCTTGCGGCCCCGCTCCGTGCAGATACTGAACTTTACTTGGGCGAAGATTCAGTTCTGAGTAAAGCCCAGTTTTTTCTTGGGTAGGTATTAAAATTTGAACGACTTCCAGATTCCTTTGCGGCAATTCAAAATGCAACAAGACTTCATCATCATTAATAATTCGTTTTTGTATTAATACCGCCGAAATATTTACTTTTGAATCAATGTCTTTGGCAATCAGGTGAACCGATGTACCACTTTTCAACAGTTTAATTGCACCGGCCATTTTTACTCGAACGCTCACGTAACGACGGTTTTTAAAATCTTGAACGCGATTCACTTCAAAATCGCCATCTTGCAACGGAGTCGAAAAGGTACGTCTAACTTCGGTGGTTTTATCTTTTTGATTGTATACCACGAGGTAACGATTTTTAGGCATACTCGGCTCTGAGCTTGTATCTCTGGGAAATGAGTATTGGGGCGTGTCTTTCTGCCAGGTATCGTCTTGATATTTTTGAATTGGTAGTGAGTTTTGTTCAAATTCGATCTGAATAGTTCCGTCACTTCTTTTTCTAAAATTCAGCATTTTTAATTGAGGCCAGCTGGCCTGGCGATTCAAATCATTCCAGTCTGGAAAGTCGCTTCCAACAAAGTCACGGTAAGTTCGAATCGCCTTATAAATTCCTTCTACGATAGCTGTTTCATTGGCATTTTCGTGCACAACCAGAAAGCGATGGCGAAGTTCTTCTTGAACTTGCTCCTCGAAGGAAATACGACCGTAACCTTTAGGTAACTTGCTTTTCCATGGAACTATCTTTTCGACCTCTACAGGTGGCAAATCTAATACGGTCATTCTATTGCCAGTTCCCAATTCTGTCGTTTGAGTTCGCTGTTCAACCCATGCTGCTACACGAGCCGCCCAGGCATCTTTTTGCGGTAGTGGCGTGATTGTGTCTGCGTCTGCGTGAAATAGCTCGTGAAGCCAGATTTGCGTTAGTTCAGATATCGAAAAACTTTTCTTTGACAGTGCGTTGCCGTTAAAGATGATGGAGTCACCGGTGTTGATGGCTAAACGGGTAGCATTGATTCCGTTTACTTGAAAACGACCTTCACCAAATTCAAAATGAATTTTGTATGGACCCATTATAGAATGATCTAAGCTGCGTTTGGCATAAGCGATTTCATTTAACTTTTTTAATTTTTCGACACTGAGTGCACGTTCACCCCACGGCGCCGTCGAGATATATGACTCGATGATGGCAAATAAGTGATCTCGCACTAGAAGTGTTTTTTGAATTTGCGGAAATGCGGCTCTAATTTGAGCTTCAAATTTTGCGGGCCGATCGCGTTTCTTATCTAGAAATTCTTGCCAATCTTTTAATCCTATTTCTTGCGCTGAAATCACGTCATCGTAAGGCACCCATTCAGCTTGTGCCATAATGGGACAAAGTATTATGTAGAATAAGATGACCCATCGAAAGAAAATACGCATATGATTTTCATTACATATTTCATTCCAGGATTTTTGATACTGGTACGCATATAACTCCAATGACGATTATAAACTTCAGAAGGCGACACTATTCGCCTAGAACTGACTAATATAAATTACGGTTGGGGGGGGGGGGCTCACTATGAGATTTGTGGGTTATCCACATTTAATATGCGCAACTTTTATTTTTTCTATAACCTCTGCTGGCCGATAACTTTTGTAGTGATAAAACTTATTCAGATTCAAATTATGCAGCTTACAATATGGCGCCGTAGATAAATCTGAAGTTTTCTGGGCAGTGATATCACTTAAGTACTCGTCCCGTAATGCTGTGGTTGGTTGATTCTTTTGGCCTCCTTTATAAAGTTGGCCGATAGTATCAAGATAATTTTATGTTTTTTAGCGTGGGGCTGTTAAGTCGCTTACGTTTTTCCAGCAACGCTTCGAGATGAACTTCGATAATTTCAATTAATCAGCAGACTGAGAAATTCACTGCAATGGATCCGTTTATTCAAAATCCAGAAAAACACCCTCAATAAATCAAAGACACGCCGCAAATTTCAAAAATCCGTGAAATTCATTACCAAAAACCCGTTACAATCACACAACTTTAACAAGAACCAAGGCAAAGCTAGATGTTAAACTTGAACAATTCGGACTTTAAACCGCCTATCCTTAATATGCCGTTAACCCTTTAATTGCTTTAGGATTTTTAAATTTTCAAAACGCGATTTTAAATTGGCGGTGAACAGAAGGACTTCTTCAGTAATAGCGAAGTCCTTACTTCTGACTCACATCGAAAGTAAGGCTGCCATCGGTCACATCCACTTTAACCCGTGAATGTGGCTTGATTTCTTGCGCAATCAACTTCTTCGACAACGGGTTCAGAATTTCAGATTGAATCAATCGCTTCAATGGCCTTGCTCCAAATTGTGGATCAAACCCACGCTCGGCCAGCCAGTTATAAAGCGCATCGGTCATGTCGAGTTGAATTTGCTTGTCAGCTAAACGCTTTACAATTTCTTGCAACTGAATCTTTACAATCCCCGCCATGTTTTTCATTTCAAGGCCATTGAATTCAACTACTTCATCGACGCGATTTAAAAATTCAGGGCGGAAAAATTGTTTCAACGCTTTTTGTATGGCGTCGTGGCCTTGGCCTGAGCCTAAGTTTGAAGTCATCACGATGATTGTGTTTTTAAAATCGACCGTGCGGCCCTGGCTATCGGGTAAGCGGCCTTCATCAAGCATTTGCAATAACACGTTAAAAACATCACCGTGCGCTTTTTCAATCTCGTCGAACAGCACGACTGAATAAGGTTTACGACGAATGGCTTCAGTTAATTGGCCGCCCTCTTCGAAACCCACGTAGCCCGGGGGCGCACCAATCAGGCGCGATACCGAATGCTTCTCCATGTATTCGCTCATGTCGATGCGAATGATCGAGGTTGGGTCATCGAATAAAAAATCAGCCAATGCTTTCACGGTTTCAGTTTTACCCACCCCGGTTGGGCCCACGAATATAAAACTTCCCATGGGTCGATTCGGGTCACCAATTTCCGCTCGGGATCTACGAATGGCATCGGAAATTACCGTTAGCGCGTGGTCTTGGCCAACGACGCGACGTTTTAATTCGTCTTCCATGCGGAGCAATTTGTGTGATTCGCCTTCAAGCATTTTAGTGACCGGAATTTTCGTCCACTTCGAGACAACGTCGGCAATGTCTTCGTCATCTACTTTTTCTTTAAGTAAAGCCGAAGTGTTATTTTTAATTTGTTCTTCAAACTGTGTTAACTTTTTTTCAAGCTCGGGCAGTCGGCCGTACTTAAGTTGCGCGGCTTTTTCAAATTGCGCCTCGCGCTCGGTTTTAGCGATATCGTTACGAACGGATTCAATTTCAGTTTTAACTTTTTTGATTTCATCGATGTGGCTGCGCTCGAGTTGCCATTTTTCTTTTTGCGCTTGTGATTGCGTGGTAAGCTCTGTTAATTCGGTCTCGATTTTATTGCGTCGCTCGACCGACTGCTTATCGGTCTCTTTTTTTAAAGAAGCGACTTCAACTTTAAGACTTAAAATTTTACGATTAATTTCGTCGATCTCTTCGGGCACACTGCGGTTTTCGATATTTAACTTACTGGCGGCCTCATCAACTAAATCGATCGCCTTATCGGGCAAGAAGCGATTGGTAATATACCGGTGCGATAGCTTCGCGGCGGCCACTAAGGCTCCGTCGGTAATTTGCACGCCGTGATGAACTTCATATTTTTCTTTAAGGCCGCGTAAAATCGTGATTGTTTCTTCAACGCTGGGCTCATCAACTATCACAGTTTGAAATCGACGCTCAAGCGCTGGGTCTTTTTCAATATTTTTTCTATATTCATCTAACGTAGTTGCGCCGATGCAGCGTAACTCGCCACGTGCCAAGGCTGGTTTTAATAGCTGGCCGGCGTCCATCGCGCCTTCGCCTTTGCCCGCGCCCACTAAAGTATGCATTTCATCGATGAATAAAATAATTTCGCCGTCACTGCCCGTGACTTCTTTGATTACGGCTTTCAAACGGTCTTCGAATTCGCCGCGGTACTTGGCGCCCGCGATTAAAGAACCGATGTCTAGCGACATTAATTTCTTTCCTAATAAATTGTCAGGCACATCTTTTTGTATAATTCGTAATGCCAAACCTTCGGCGATTGCGGTTTTTCCTACCCCGGGCTCACCAATAAGAACCGGATTATTTTTTGTTCGGCGTGATAACACCTGAATCACACGGCGAATTTCTTCATCACGCCCCACGACTGGGTCAAGCTTACCGCTAGATGCAAGTTCAGTCAGATCGCGCGCGTATTTTTTTAAAACTTCGTATTGATTTTCTGGATCTTCGCTAGTCACTTTTTTATTTCCTTTAATTTTTTTTAAGGCTTCTAAAATCGCGGGCAATTGAATTTCAGCTTCCTTAAAGATTTTTTTCAAATCACCGTCGCTAGATTTCAGCAAAGCAATTAAGAAATGCTCGGTCGAAATCAGCTCGTCCTGCATTTGTCTTGATTCAGTATCCGCCGCTTGAAAAATTCTTTGCAAGCGATTACTTGCATAAACTTGCGCCGAGGGTTGTGAAAGTTTAGGCATGCGGGCAAAAGTTTGATTTAAATTCTGAATTAAGTTTTTGGGCTTGGCCTTAACTTCCTCTAAAAGTCGAGGCACCAATCCACCGTCCTGCTCGATGAGGTCGTACAATAAATGCTCAGGCTCAACGACCGAATGCTTCAGTTCTTCTGCTCGCTTAGCGGCAGATTGCATGGCTTCTTGGCTTTTACGGGTCATCTTTTGTAGTTCATCGGCCATTTTTAATTTACTCCTACCTTAAACATGAGTTATGTCTAGCCCTTGTCAATGCATGAACTAACAAAAACCTCATTAAAAGCCCGAGTACCAACGCCGAAGCGAATAGGCTCATCAATAAAAAAAGATGCCATTCATCCGCGGGATTACAACGCGTATACCCTACCCTATGCTTGCGAAGACTGCTCGCACTTTAAGGCCGAAAACGAAAGTTGTACTTTAGGTTTAATGACAGAGCCTCACTTACGAAGAACCCAAGTTCGCTCGTATGAGATCTCTGGAAAAATAGCACTCTGCCGATTTCAGGAAATTGATTAATAAAACCTTCGTCAGAACCACTGCTAGCCAATCTAACAACCACACCAGCATTGACGCTGGCCCGACTCGACGAAC
>JACMNA010000062.1 GCA_014378765.1 Bdellovibrio sp.
AAATTTAGTACGAAACAACGCGCCCGTGCGCGAATTCTTCTAGGCCCTGTAACGAATAGCATTCAAGCATGCTGCCTTCAAATTTAGAAAATGCACCACGAGTTAGATCGAATCGTTTAATTAAATCAACCATCCAAACTGGAATTTTTCTTTCGCATTTCAGCTCTAAAACGATGTTCATACCTGGGTGCTCAAACGTGCCCGGATGATCATAATTCAGCATTTTTTTTTCAATGGGATGAACATTAAAATTTGACTCTTGGCAATACCGCATTGACCGATCAAAAGTGACACGCGCGTAATCGTCAATAGTCGAAAGGTAGGCCTTTCGACGGTACTGAGTTAGAATTGTCGGTTGCGCATTATATGTTTTAGCTAAGGCCACGAATGAATTTACATGTTCGGTGGGGGTAAAACTCTGAGGCTTTGATGGATCAGTAAAAAGCTCGCTCCAATTTTCTAATGGCACAAACCCGCGCTTTTTTTTACAAAAACCGTCAATTTTATGTTTTGTTTCAAAAAAATAAGGGGCCTTAGGGGTTTCCCCATAAGACCTAACCCGTAAGCTGAAAGTTCCAGTTTGATTTTCTTTGGCTCTTAAAAAAAAGAACGAGGGCGTCTCAAAGTAGAGACTATTAATCGTATAAAACTTGTCATGCGAGATATGAGAATAATAATCCATCTGACAAAACATTTCAACATAGCGCGAAATAGGCTCTACCATTGAAAATGGAATTAAGTATTTTAATTCATATCGATCAAGCAGTAAGGGTGAGATTGGCCCAATCGACATTATAAAATCCTTTTTAAAGATTTAGATAAATAATTAATTTCTGGCGCATTCGCTAAGGTCGAAGATTCGTGCAGATACAAAATAAACAATGTGCGGATTTGAAATTCTAAATCGAGTAGCTGCTCGCGACTTTCATACCAGCCCCGCTGTAGTTCAATCGCCAGTAAAGGATCGCTTGGTGCAATTGCCCGACTGGCTTTACGCAACTGTTCGGGGTTCATACGCGCTTGCGATTCACGCAAGGTTTTATGTACTGCTAAAAGCGTTTTTAATTCTGTTAATCCATTTTTAAAATGACGATCGGTTGTCTCAAGAGTTTCGATTAATTCAGCTTTATCGTGCAAATCGCGAATTTCTTTATCTATTCTAGACAAATTAGGGGCCGAAGCAAACGGCAGGTTGAAAGCTAATTCTACGCCGTAAATACTTTCGCGGCGGTTATCTTTAAGCGAAAACTCGATGTGATTAAATATTTTTTCGTCTTTTGCACGTTCGTAGGCCATGGCCGCCCGTGACTTTGATAATTCGAGGTCTGCAATTCTTGCTGATAACGTAACCGATACTTTTTCTTCAGCCGCCTTATCTAACTGTAGTTTCAAATCGTCCATGCTGGCAAAATCGCTTAAATCAAAGTTTTCAATAGCGTCTAACGACAAATCTTTAAGTTCGTTCTGTAGGTTTTTGTAATCACGCTCAATCTCAGAAATTTTTAATTCTATCTTTCCGATATCGGCTTTATTTTTTAAATAAGCACGCAACTCGGTGCGATCTTTTTGCGCCGAGTACGACAGCATCTTGCTGGTTTTTTTCGTGACTTGCTCAAGTTCGACTGCGATTAATCGTTTTTCTTTTAACAGGGCCACGCGGGCCAATAAATTATAGCGGTGAGTTAGTAGTTTAGAAAGTGTTTGCTGTTTAAGCGTCTTTTCATTTAGTTCTAAGGCCTGCTGAAACTTAACTGTTGTTTGATGCTCGGTAAAACCTTTGGGATAAAATCGAATGCCAGCTTTTATCGGGTATAAGTACACGCCATTAGTTTTAACTTCTTCGAAAAAAGAAGAATTGTCGTTATTGTTGTCGCGAATGAGCTCGCTATGCTCAAGTCGAAACTCTGCTTTATCAAATGGATTATAGCTTTTGGCATCAGTCGCAATACTGACCGTTTCTTGATGCAAAAAGGCGCGCTGATCTTGCCAAGCTGATTTTAGAACTTGTTCGGGAATGCTGGCCAAGCTGATGTCGGGGGCCCAGACAGTTAAGGCTAAGAAATAATTTAATGAAACTTGTTTGAGCTTCATTACTTTTCAGCTTTCGCACTTTTTTGCGAAGACTCACTCTCTAGCGCCATTTTTAAGTCGAAATAGGCAAACTTAGCGGCTTTTTCTTTTTGATCAAAGGCGATAAACAAAGTTTTTTCTTTTGAATTAAAGGCCAGGCCCTCTGGCTTTGCCTCTTTATAAAATTTAATTAACTTCGGTACAATTGAAGAGCCCTGCTCAGATAATTTCCAAATTGCACCGCATTGCTCGCTGTTGCAGACCGTGGTGGCGTATAAGTTGCCGTCGACAGAAATAATATCACTAATTCTATGCGGAGTGCTCTCGATGCCCTTAAACTCGATCGTTTTCCAAAGCGAAACTTGCTCGGCCGCTAAGGTCTTTTTTGTAAATAAAGAATCGAATTCTTTAATCATCAGAATAATCGCTTTGTTGTCTTTGGACAGTGGATTTTTTAAGCCTAAATACAGATTTTCGTCGCGAATAAAATGACTTTCAATTTCAAAGTCTTTTTCATTTTGGCCGCTTAGTATTGCTTTTAGCTCGGCATTTGCTGAACCTTTGATGGCCTTTAAAAGTAATGGACGCAATTCGACCGTTTCAGTATCGGAAAAAGTAATTCCCGAACGCTTTGTCCGAACCAAAAGATTGCGTTCTTTTTTATCTTTTCCTTTTTTGTTAAGTCCTTGAGATGTAAGTAAATAAATATTTGAACCCACTTGGCTGATTGATTCTAGGTCTGAAATCTTGTCAATTCCCGGAACACTAAGAACCTGATCGTCAACCCGCCCGTCACTATTAACTAGAAATAAGGATGCACTTTTCGCGCTATCGGTGTCGTCACTAATAACTAAGTATTTTTTAAGGTCTTCTAAATAAACTGCCCCTGAAGGCTCAAAATCAAACCTTTTGGCCAAAACAGCTGGAAATTGCATTTCTTGGGGTTCGGTTAATACCAGCTTTACTAGAGCCGCTTTTTTATCTGCCGCGGCGCTGGCCTGCGGTAAAAAAGTAATATTAAACTTTGGTTTGATTTCAACTTTTTCACCTAGTAACAATTCATTCTCGGAAGGCAGTTCGATAACAACTTCACGCCCGTAAATTTGCATGCCCTGATTATGCATTAATCTTGATGGTATTACGATCAGTCGTGATCCTACGCTAACGACCCGACCCTCAATTGTTTTAGAACTGCCTGTAGCCGGAGTTACATTAACGGTTTTGCCAATTTCTAATTGTGTATGCAAACTTTCATGTATGAACCCTTCAACGTACGTTGGGTTTTGCGGTGAAAGAGTCAGAATACTAGTAAATGCAGGAACACGCTCACCCTTACGAAAACTAACGGAACCTACAACACCATCTACAGTTGCAAATACGTAAAGATTTTTTCTTTGTGTCTCTAAGTTTTCTAATTGTTGTTTAAAGTCATTTATTTCAACCAATAAAGGGTCGGACTCGTCAGCATTAGCAGAGTTGCTAACCATTAAGTTTAGGTGACGACGAACATTTTTTTCAGATTCTAATTTAGCAAGATGTGACTTAACGACACGAATTTTTTCGTTCAGCTGCGACTGATCTAGTTCCATTAGCAATTCGCCCTTACGAATTGTTTGGCCAGAGATCACATGAATTTGTTTTATTTCAACTGGATACTCGAAGCTGACTTGTTGTTCTCTCGAATCAGCCACGCCTAAAAAGCTACGAGATTCTGAATTAAGGTATAGACCCATGCCGACAAAGCAAGCCAAACAAAGCAGCCAAACAATAGCAATGAGGCGATTGCCGGTGCCAATAATGTCTTCTTGAACTATTGTGATGAGTTGTTTTACAAATTTCATTATCAAACCTCAATGATCGAATCTTGCATCATTAGATTCACGCCCTTCGCGCCAGAAACGGTTTGAAGAGAATTTATTATTGTATGTTGATTGACTTGGTTTTTAAATTTGAGCTGATAGGCGTAATCTAACGAGTCGCCCTGACCAATCTCTCGGGCTGAAATCATCGCAAAGTGTTTACAATTATCCAAAAGTACTTTTTCAAGGTCTCGCACCGTTTGATCATCGCGTTTTAATTGTAACCGTAAAAGAGCATCGAACTGAGGCCCATGAGCAAAGGGTGTTTTAGATAAAACTAATACGGCTGCCGTAAAGCAAAGTATTCCGATGGTACCAATAGCATATGCGTGCACACCGGCGGCTACACCGACGGCCAAAGACGCGAAAATAAAAAACATGTCTCTAGGATCTTTAATATTTGTACGAAAACGCAATAATGAAATCGCACCAATCATTCCAATTCCGCGAGCAACATTTTCACCAATTGCTTGCATAGCCGTCGCCGTAATAATTGGACACAAAACTAAACAATGCAAAAAATTACGAGAATACGAAAGACCTTGAAATGTTTTAATGTAAAGAATGGCTAAAACAGTTCCTAGAATAAATGAAAGTAAGAAGGCATAAAATATTGTTAACAATGTCGGGTGAACCATTGATGTACTTAAAGCTGTAAAATCTAACACAACGATCCTCCCCAGAAGATGCTCGTAAAAATCCTGTTTACGTTCGGTCGGAATCATAACAGAAAATAAGTGGGTTGACGATGGGTCAGATCAAATCAGTAGCTTTTACAAAAGTGACAAAATGTTTGTCACCCAATAATTCTTACATAATTAGTATTTAGCCACCAGCGCGGTTGTCCAGGTTGATGAATCTTTTTTTAAGGGGGCTGTGGGCCCTCATCACGTTTGACTTCGTAAGCCGTTTTAAGTGAGAAAATGTCTGTCATTGCCACGGCTAAACAAATCTTTCGTAAAAATGCGTTCATAACGAAGACCCGCTTCCCATGCTTTGGCGTTTTCGTTTCCGCCAGTAATTGAGCGAACGTATTTACCAAAAAACTTAGCCAGGTCCATTTCAGATACCGCGTAAGTATTACTAGTTTTTGCGCTATAAGATTCTGTATTTGTATTACCGCTAATGACGATCGCGCTAGCTTCAGATTCGCCTTTAAAAGGTTCGACTTCGGCGTGGGCCAAAATCGTAAACAAAGAGATTAAAGTGGTTAAAGAGATTAAAAATTTCATAGTTTCTCTGAATTATTAGCCTATTAGGCGGTTAGACCAAATAAATGATTACTCAAAATAGGAATTCCTGTAAATGAAACTTTAATAAAATGAAAACTCTAGGGAAAAAAGCTACGAAGCGAGAGGCCACGGCATGAGTGAAATTGGATTATCCGCATTGCTTTCTCCGATGACCATTGACGATTTTTTAATCTCTGCTTGGCCTGATCAGCCGTATGTAAATCACGAGCTTTGCGAAAGTATCGCCACTTTAAAAAGTTTGCCTTTCTTGCAGTCACTTGAAGTTTTACTGAACTCATGGCCAAAGCTGGTTCAGGCTCACCTGCCCGACGTGTCTGATGAATCAAGTGCCGTTGACGTAACCCCACAGAATGCTAAAAAACTTTTCGCCAATAAAATGGGCCTGCTGTTTAACAATGTTCAAACTATTTCACCTGAACTTGCAACGTGGTTAGCAGCCATAAAATCAGACCTGGGCCTCCCCGTTTCAACTTTAGCCCGCTGCATGGTGTATGCGACTCCCCATGGAAAAGGAACGGCCGCGCACTTTGATCAAAATATCAATTTCATTCTGCAACTTGAAGGTATTAAGAAATGGACCGTTGCGCCGAATAACCACGTCGAAAATCCTACCGAGAGATTTACCATCGGGCAACCGGTTGACCCCGAGCTAGCTTCTTACGCCGCGCCAGTTATGCCAACCAGTATGCCCCACGAAGATCGGCAAGAAATTATATTACAACCTGGATCAATGCTTTTTTTACCACGAGGCTATTGGCACTGCACGGAGGCCGAGGGCGAAGCGCTGGCTTTAAATTTTACTTTTAGCCAACCAAGTTGGGCCGATATTTTTTTAGCCGCATTACGCAGTCGCCTGTTGCTTTCGCCCGAATGGCGCGAATTGGCTGACGGCGTTTCTTCGGCAAACCAAGCGTTGCGCGCACAAGCTCAAGAAAAATTTGATCTTTTAATACAAGAATTAAGAGAAGATATTCCAAATTGGAGTGCGGCCGATATATTAGCCGCCACCGAAGGTGAATATAAGTGCTAGTTCGAACGATTGAAAACCATTGATGCGGAGCTGGTATTCCAAGTCAGTACATCGTTTAAAATGATTATGTCTGCAACCTCGCCATTCATGATAACTTGGCCCGCACCGTCAGCAAATCGATCTACAGTATAATTAAAATCGTTATTTACAGATAACTTCGGTTCACCCGTACAATCTAGGCTCTCGTACGTTGCGGCTACATGCGAGGCCTGGCCTTCTCCAATAAATTTAACTATTTGTCGCATGGATGTATTAGCTTGTGAACCCGCGTAACAATTGCGAGTTATCCACGAACCAATCCCTAGTTGGTCGAAAGCGAGTAAATCCGGCGTCGGTCGAGGTGGCAGCTGGCGAGGCCCCGCAACCGTCGAAGATAATTTTTCATAATAAACTGTGCGTTCAGGAAAAGTGATCTGCAAACTGTCGCCGTCATCGGTCAATACGATGCTTACGGCCGTCACAGGGCCATCCTGAAAACTTAAGCGCAAATAAGTAATATCATTTTGCGATTGGGTAATTTTATA
>JACMNA010000063.1 GCA_014378765.1 Bdellovibrio sp.
AACTTCCGTCACTGGCTAAGTAATCAAAAGTAAGCTGCGAACTTTTGAAATCTTGCGAAATACTTTGCGCTTGGGATGGTTGAGGTGATGCGAAAATTACGAACAAGGCGATGAAAAACGGCAAAAAATTTAACATAAAAGCACTCCTGAAAAACATCTAGTAGCTTGGTCTTTACGAAAAACTTGACCACACTAACATTTTCAAAGGAAGTAACAACAAAAAAAATGCTTAGCCGGCGGCTAGTAGTACTGACAAAAAAATAGTAAGCCTAGCCGTGCATGGCTTTATTTAAAATTGACTGAAATGACTTTTTAGCATCGGAATTATTGTCTTTATTTTCATTGGACTTTTGTGATTGTAAAGCCTGAGCTTTTGAACCACTTTTATCTTTTAGATCCATAGTATTTTTGTAAATATTTAAAACTTTTTGAACGGGCATCATAAAGTCTCCTTTTTCATTGTTACTAGACTTATTTATAAGCAAAATTTTAACCAAGTTATTTTTTATTTTTTTTGACTTAAAAACTATCAGGTGCGTTTTAGGTGAACATAATGACACTTATGCCCCACTAGTCTAGGTTTGATCGCGGCATAAGCGTACTCGACAAAAGTAAGTACGGTTTTATATTTCATATAATTATGTTCAATTGACTACAAATCGCAATACACAAAAACAAGAAAAATATTGTTATGAGCGGTGTCTATTTTTGAATTGAAAAAATAAATGTTAGGTCTGGACGTTATCTATCATCATTATTTTTGCTAAAATGATTACTGGTATTAAGAGATTAAAAAAAATCTTCAACCGCAACAAAGGAGAAAAAGTATGAAAACAAATGTTGTCTTCAAGGATTTTCAGGGTTTCGAGCATCTTCTTGGTTTTGTAAATGAATCCCTTGAGGCTACGATCGCAAAGTATGAACAGCATCGTAAGCTTGAAGTCAAAGTCATCGTTGGTACCACGCACGGGCGTCACCAAGGTCAACCACCCGAATTTCTTTGCGAAGCGATCTTAACTTCTAATCGCGAAAAAAATCTTTTCGCGCGCAAATCTCATACAAATTTTCATTCGGCCGTGCGAAGTTGCATGAAAGCGCTTGAAAGAATTATACGTCGTGAAACTAGAACTAAATTGCAATCCCGTCGAAAACACTCTCCGCAAAATTTTGTCAGCGCAGCAGAGTCTGATTATGATTTAATGCCAGAGTTGGCATAAAACAGTCTTAGGTTTTATAACAAGCACTGAACAAATTTGAATACGTAATCTTTTTCATCGGAAGGGAAAGAGGCCTTTTTAATTTCTCCCTTGAAGTAAAACTGAATATTTGCAAACGATTTTGGAACCGTATTTGCAATTTAGGCAGCTAGATCGCTCTTTTACGGTTAGGGGCGTCACGGCTAGGGCCTATCGCGGAAATTTAAGACGTTGGTCTGGAATTTTTCCCCTAGTCAAACTTAAAGACAGTGGGGGCATCTTTGAAGTATTTGAATGAGCGAGTATTAATTTTAGCTTACCCAAGCAAAGAAGCTAATACGATCTCATCAATGCTTGCTCAAGATAAGCTTCATTATATGAAATGCTGTGGCTTCGCTGAATTGCATTACGAAATGCGTCGGGGAGTCGGTGCTCTTATCCTATCAAAAGAATCGCTCAATCCAGAAACCATCACGCAATTATCGTATCAACTAAAAAAACAGCCGACCTGGTCATTTATTCAAATTATTGTTTTGGTAAGTGCAAGTGATGTTACTGCGCAAAATGAAACGACGCTTAAACTTATTAAATCCTTAAGAAATGTAACGATTTTAGAACGTCCCGTGCGTTCGGGAGCGCTGTTGGGCGTAGTGCATGCCGTTTTAACGGACCGAAAAAGACAATACAAAGTTTGCGATTTAGTAAGTGCACTTGAGCTGTCTAAAAAAGAAGCCGTCTTGGCTAATGAGGCCAAAACCGCATTCTTGGCAAATATGAGCCATGAGATCCGAACTCCGTTGGGCGCCATACTTGGATTTTCAGAATTATTAGCCGAAAGCAGTCAGACCGAGCGGCCGCAATATTTAGAAACGATTCGTCGCAATGGTAATTTGTTAAGAACTTTGGTTGATGATATTTTAGATTTAGCCAAAGTAGAATCAACTCAATTTGAAACTGAGCAGATTGAAATTTCTTTAAAAGAACTTATTTCAGAAATTGTAGATGCATTTGAACCAAAAACGTCCGAGAAAAATTTAGGGCTAATGATTTGTTTTGATTGTACAGACTGTGACCTTATTGAAACCGATCCAATTCGGCTTAAACAAATCTTAATAAATACTTTGGGAAACGCCGTTAAATTTACCGAACACGGTCAGGTTAGTCTTAAAGTATCGGCCAAGTCCGTACCTGAGCTTAGTGATAAGTTAAAGCTTGTGATTGAAGTTAGCGATACCGGCATTGGAATCTCTGCCGAACAAGCGCAAAAATTATTTAAACCATTTACTCAGGCCGATAGTTCAATGACGCGTAAATTTGGCGGTACTGGATTAGGCTTGGTACTTTCACGAAAGCTTGCTGAAGCTTTGGGTGGGACTTTACAACTCAAACGAAGTACCATCGGGCGTGGTAGCACGTTTGAAATTTCAATACTTGTAGGCCGCGTGACTGAAAATAAAGTGTCGCAGTTGAATTTCTATAAACAAGAGCGTAATCGTCAAGATCAGGTTTTACCTTTATCAAATCTACGAATTTTAGTCGTAGACGATTCAAAAGATAATCAATTTTTAATTAGCCGCTTACTGAAAAATTCTGGTGCCGAAGTGCAGACTGCCGATGATGGTTTATTAGGAGTAGAAGCAGCCTTAAAGAAAAACTTCGACCTTATCTTAATGGACGTACAAATGCCCCGTCTGGGCGGTCTTGAAGCCACATTGAAATTAAGACAACAAAATTACGATAAACCCATTATTGCATTAACGGCCAATGCCCTTAAGGGTGACCGTGAAAAGTGCCTGCAAGCCGGCTGCAATGATTATTTAACTAAGCCTATTCAACGACACGAATTAATAAGTACCATCGCAACCTTAAGTAATGGGTCAGCTACGGCCGGCTGACTGAGTCCAACAAAAATCTCCGATAAATAACAGGCATAGATGCACAGTTGATTCTCGTTCGCATTGGGCTATATTGGTGTCATGCACAAAACCGAATCAGAAATAAAAAAAGCAGTGTTAGTTGGACTTCAACTTCCACAAACAAACGTTGTTGACGTGAACAGTTCCTTAGACGAACTTTCTAGGTTAGTGACTACGTTAGGTTATCAACCCATTGGGCGACTCACCCAAAAAAGAGATTCGGCCAAAAATGCAATGGTGCTGGGCGAAGGCAAATTAAAAGAATTAGCCAAATGGACTGGCGGCACAGGGTTAGTGGCTTCGTACGTTGATCCGAAAAAAAGTAAAGCCTCACTGAGGTTTGATAATAAAGAATCAGATGAAGTCGATAAGGCCGCAGAAGAAACACAAACAGTAGAAACACAAACAGAAGAATCACAAACAGAAGAATCACAAGCAGAACCGATCTTGCGCGCCGATATAGTTATTGTTGATCATGATCTATCTCCTTCACAATTACGAAATTTAGAAAGTGCCGTAGGCTGTTCCGTGATGGATCGAACCGGCGTGATTATTGAAATTTTCAGTCGACACGCCAAAACTAAAGCGTCGCGATTGCAAGTGGAAATTGCTAGACTGACTTATGTAGCACCACGCTTACGTGAAACGGGTGGCGGCGGAGACCAGCAGGGCGGCGGTGGTAAAGGCGCGGGTGAGACTAACTTAGAATTAGATAAACGTCGTATTCGTGACCGAATCAAAGAATTAAAAACTGAATTAGGATCGATCGATAGCGAACATCTTACCCGTCGCGCAAAACGCGATCAAGAAATTACGGTCGCCTTAGTGGGCTATACGAATGCCGGTAAGTCATCACTTATGCGGGCGATGACGGGCAGTGAGGTTTTAGTTGCCGATAAATTATTCGCGACGCTCGATACGACGATAAGACCGATGTATCCTGAATCGCGCCCCAAGATTTTAATTTCCGATACGGTCGGTTTTATTAAAAAATTGCCGCACGATCTTGTCGCTTCATTTAAATCGACCCTTGATGAAGCTTTGCACGCGTCGTTATTGCTTTACGTTGTCGATTGTTCAGACGCAACTTTTCGCGCGCAACTTGAAGTGACGAAGCAAACTTTAGCTGAGGTTGGCGTGACCGACACGCCAAATGTATTGGTGCTCAATAAAACTGATCGCCTAAAGCCCGAAGAGTTAGACGCGCTCAGGGCCGAGTATCCCGAAGCGTTCTTTTTATCAACGCGCGATAAAGATGATATTCAACGCTTACGCCAATTTTTAATCGCACGCTTTGAGGAAGGTATGGTTGAAGATGAATTTTTAGTTTCCTATGCCATTAAGGGCGCGGTCGGCGAAATTCGGTCTAAGTTACGCGTGTTATCCGAAACGCATAACGAGAAGGGTTTTGTTTTTAAAGTTCGCGGTAACGAGAAGGATTTAGCGCAGATCAAAGCTAAATATAAAATAATTAACTCAGTTCCGACCAAGACTTAGCACTTTCAATCAGGCCCGATAAGATTGAATGAAAGAAATTTTTAGTTTGCATTTTGTGCGCGCCGAATCGATTTTCAAATTCTTTTTGAATGAATGGCACGTGCGCCGTACCGCCCGTTAAAAAAACGTAATCAATTTGCTCGGCCTTAAGCTCGGCACTGGCTAAGCAACGTTCTAAGGCCGCAATGATATCGTTCTTTACATTTTCAGACCACTCGCGAAATTCTGTGGTCGAAAAAACATCCGTCGTTTCTAAATCCGGATAATCAAAATTAAAGTGCGCGGTGCTTTTTCTTGAAAGGACTTTTTTAGTCCGTTCTATTTCCTCAAAAAATTGAAATATCTGCTGATCTTCGATCATGATAAATAATCTTTCGATTGCAGCCTTATCTTCATCTTTCAGCGCACACTTTTGTACCTCTTTAATAAAGTGGTATGTATCACGTTCTTTTAAGTGAACTATTTGAGAAGGCTTATTAAGTCGATCCATCACGCCCGATGGCATCTTTAGTAAATTTTCTGACAGGGGCAGGCGGTACTGGGTTTGGGCTCCGAAACTACGATTGAGGCGCCGACTCATGAAAACGCTATCCAACGCATCGCCCGCTAACGGACAGCCATCCACCGCTAGCACATCAGACTTCTGAAAAGGTTTCTTAGAAATCTTCATAATGGTAAAATCTGAAGTTCCGCCGCCAAAATCACCAATTAAAATAGTTTTTTCTTCTTGGATCTCACGTCGAAATTCAAGCGCGGCCGCCAAGGGTTCAGGCACGAAAAGTATTTCCGTAAAACCCGCGTACTCGGCCGCTTTTTGCATGCGGTGTAAAGCAAATTCGTCGGCGACTTCATCCATCGAATAGCGGGCTGGTTTGCCGATGACCGCTTTATTTATAGTGGTACCAAGAATTTTCTCTGAACGTTTTTTAATTTCTAATAAAAAAAGTCCCACCATGGTCTCTAGACTTAAAATTCGATTATCAATGGAAGTACCTAAATAATGCTGATTGGCAAGGTGAGATTTAAACGATCGAAATAATCGACCTTCAAGATCATTGTCGGTAAATTGCTTCAAGGCTTCGGCCCCGTAAAAACAGACATCGGCGTTAGGAAAATAAAGTAGAGTGCGCATCAGGGTCGGATCATCTGCGCCGGGATCGATGGCCAAGGCGTCACGCCGCTTTCCATCTTGCAGAGCCCCTACCAGCGAATGACTTGTGCCAAAATCAATTGCCAGTATAGTTTCGCTCATGAGTTGGTTATAAATTTCTGATGTAATTTTTGAATAACTGAAACCCCATGCGATTCATCAACTAAGAAACAAAAATTATGCCGGCTAGCCCCGTAGCAAATCATTCGTACGTTCACATCGGCAATGGTCTCAAATATTTTTTTAGCCAAGCCGGGGGTATGGTTTATATTATTGCCAATTAAAGAAATCAGACTTAAGTCTTTTTCAATTTGCACATCCGCTACCTTCTCGAGGTCGCTGATAACCTGCTGACTTAAAGTATCAGCATTATCGATTGTAACCGAGACGCTGATTTCGGAAGTCGTTATGGCATCAATTGAAATACGATGATCGTTAAACACTTTAAATAATTGATACAGAAATCCGTGCGAGTGCAGCATCTCTGGCGTACTTAGGGTAACCAAGGTTTGTTTTTTTCTTAAAGCTAAGGCGCGAATTAAAGGCAAATTTTTAACTTCACGACGAACCCACGTGCCGGGTTTTTCTGGTTCAAAACTGGATGCTACTAAAACCGGAATATTTTGTCGAATGGCGGGCAGTAAAGTCGCGGGATGCAAAACTTTCGCCCCAAACGTGGCAAGCTCTGACATTTCTTTAAACGAAATCTCATCAATGACGACCGCTTCAGGCGCTATGCGCGGATCAGTCGAAGAAACGCCCGCTACGTCTGTCCAAATTTCTAAAACGTCAGCCTGAATTCCTTCTGCTAATAATGCAGCCGAGTAATCACTGCCGCCGCGGCCTAAGGTTGTGGTGGCGCCATTTAAAGTTTGACCGATAAAACCTTGAGTCACATAAATGACCGAATTTAAATCTTTGATCAAAGATTCACACCGCTTTGCAATTTCGCTTACGAGCGGGCGTGCGCGCCCAAAGGTATCGTCTGTTTTTAATACAGTACGAACGTCTAACAGTTGCACTTTTTGACCCACTGCTTTTTGTTCGAGCGCGCCCGTAAATAAAACCGAAGACAAGCGCTCGCCAAGGCTTACGAGTACATCGCGAGCCTTGGCTGAACAGTCTTGCAGCAAAGAAATTCCCCGCGAAATTGAATCCATTTCAGATAAAAGCAATTGCACCTGCTTTACGTAAGAGTCGGCCAAACCCAATTCAGTTGCTATTTGTAGGTGTTTTTGTTCGATTTTTTGAAGCAAACCTTTCGCTTCAACTAACTGGTTTTTTTCTGAGACTTCGCCTAATTTAATTAGATCGTTTGTCGTGCCCGCTGTAGCTGAAACTACCACAATATTTGATTTTCTTTTTAAACACAATTCGGCGCTTCGCTTGATGCAGAGCGCGTCTTGCATCGATGTGCCACCAAACTTAGAAACAATTCCAGACATTAGTCCCTCTTATTTCGTCCAATTTATTATCGAATTATCGTCGATCGAATCAACAGTCTTTAAAACATTTAATGAGCGTCAAAAATCAACCGATCTGTACTGTATGAAAAACATTCTGCAAAATCAAAAGAAATCATCAAAGAATTTAATCATCGTCGTTTCGACGTTGGCGATCTTCGCCGGCTGTGCGCCCAAGAACTCGGTTTCGGTCGATAAAGCCGGGCAGGGCATAACCGACGCTTTAGGTTGCGCCAAGCTCACTAGTAACGTTTACGACTCGATGTACGAGCTTTTAGAAACAGAAAAAACTGTTCCTTTAGCTAGTGACGTTAAAGATAGTGTGCAAAAAAAATTAAGTGCGCTTAAAAAATCTAGCAAATTCGATGAGCAAAAAATTGAAAAGATAAATCAGATTCAAGCTGAACTATTCAAGTCAATTGATCTGATGTTTGCCGATGCCGCGAAAAATCCAAACATTGATTGGCAACAGCAAATTGAAAAGCTTATTGAATACGAAATGGAAGATCAGTCTTCGACTGAAATCGTTCAAACAAATTCACGACTTAAATCGTCTTTTGAACAAGTTAAAACCTTAAGTGCCGAGCTTGAAGTTCCGTGCCAAACCGTTGATTCAGAAACAAAAGCGGCAAAGGTGAATGCCAGTGCGGCGAAAATGGCCAAAGGTATTAACATGGTTTTTGCGACGGCTTACCAAAGCTGCCGCGTGCTTGATCTGCCGCCAATGACGTCTGCAACTCCTAATGTTGTTGGTATTACACGCACGGGCACGCACGCGGATGGCGTTGGTGGAAAACGCCAGGTCACTGATTTAAAAGCCGTGCAGTCTACGCATTATTACATTCGCGGCCTAGCAACTGAATCTTCATGTTTGCCAGTGAAAAATAATCCCTTAATATATGATTACGGTGGAAAGCCTTACAGTTCAGGTAATACACTCAACTTTTTTAAGAATTCGGGTTCGGGCACTTCGGCAATGGGCGTCGACTGCTCGGGATTTGTTTCTTCGGCAATTGCAGTTGCGGGCCTTCGTTACAAGCCCGGATTAGCAAACAAACCGATCTTTGCCAATCAAGGAGCACGTAAATTTATGAATGCAAAAGATTCTGGTTTTACATGTTTTGATAACGTAACTGTTACGCCCACCACTTCCCTCGAGCCCGGAGATATCCTTGGCGTAAAAGGTCACGTGCTGACGGTGGACCAATTAGGTTCTGACCCTTTTAGTTTAAAGGATATGAAAAGTGCGTCGGATTGTTCTAGCATCAATTACCGTAATTTTGATATTGTGGTGGCACAAAGTAGTCCCTCAAAAAACGGAATCGGCATTAACAAATTTGCGGCGCGCGATTACCTAAGTGAAAGTGGTAAAATGAAAACTGCGTTTGTCGAAATGGGCAAAGCGGCTTGCTTAGCCAAATTTCAAAATAAATCAATTAAGCCTGCAAACAGCGAGTGGGGATTCATTCGCCACAAAGGTACGGCCGAATGTATCGCGCCCCGTGTAACAATGGTCGGCGAAACTTGCACACAGGCCTGCCTGTAGTTTTATAAAAAATCATTAGCTTATTCGCCTAGGTTATTGCGCATAAATTACTCAATCCTTGGCGTTTTAATTTTACTTAGTAAAACCGGCGCTTGATAAATACTAGACACCTAATTCACTTGTGAGATGATCCTCGCGGCTAACGAAAGGCGAGATCATGTCGACATTAATTCTGTTTACGGATATTTTAGAGAAGATTATTTTACTCATGCTGATTGGGTTTTCAATTTGGTCGATTTCAATTATCATTGATCGCAAACGGTTGTTTAAAGCTGAATTTGCGCCGAATGCTTTTTTAGATTTGCAAAAAAAGTTGTTAAATGCGGGCAATAAAACTGCGCTCGAGCAGTCGTTAGCGACTTATCCATTCTTAGATCGCGTCGTTTTAAAATCACTGCAGCAATCAACGGATGCCAACAGTTTTGAGAAAGCTTTATCGGGCGTAGTCAAAATTGAAAAATTAAAATTTGAAAAAGGCCTGTCTGTACTGGGCACTCTCGGGGCGAATGCGCCCTTCATTGGCTTGTTTGGCACGGTGCTTGGAATAATCAGGGCGTTTGCTTACTTAGGATCGCAGACTGGATCATCGGCTGTAATGTCAGGCGTATCGCAGGCGCTGTACGCAACGGCGTTAGGATTACTTGTCGCGATTCCCGCCGTTGTTGCTAATAATTACTTTGCCCATAGTTTACGAAACGCGCTTCAACAGGGTGAAGCTTTACGTGACGAAATGGTCGCGCGAAAGATTGTGTAATAATTATGGCCGGAAATTCAAACGACTTTTCATCTGACGGCGAAAATATTTCGGTCATAACTGGAATTAATATTACCCCGTTCGTAGACGTAGTCTTAGTTTTGCTCGTGATCTTTATGATTACGGCGCCAGCCTTAGTTAAAGAGGTCATGGATATTCGATTACCAAAAACTAATTCTGGCGATGGTCAAATTATGCAAACGTTGGGCGTCGCCGTAAATAAAGACGGTAATTTTTTACTAAACGGTGTGATCACCGACGAAGAAGGGCTAAAAGCTGCGGTTAAAGAAACGTTGGCGAAAGCACCGAATGCGCAAGCCATTATTAGCGCCGATACCGAGGTGGCGTATGGCCGCGTGGTCAAAGCAATTGATATCTTAAAGTCATCAGGCTTAGAAAAATTTGCCGTACAAATTGAACGTGAAACAAAAACGGCCCAATAAGATGATGGCCAAAGCCTCACCGCTTTCTATTTCATTTCTTGTTCACGGTTTTTTCGTGGCGTCGTTTTTAATATTACAACTCAATTTTAAGTCTCTATTTTCTTCTGAAAAAATTCCGATCGAAGTAATCGATATCGCAAAACCAGTTGCGGCTAATTTAAATCTACAACTTTCAAAATCGCGCGCTGAAGAAAAGCCGCCCGCGCCACAACCGCAACGAAAAGTTTTCGGCGTCAGCCGTAAAGCCCTAACGACAACTGAAACTACCGCCCACACGGCCGAAATAAAGCAGGGTAATACGGTCGCCAAAGAAAATGATAATTTAAAATTAAATGAAAACGATGCCGATTCAATTCCAATTCCGGCCGATGATTATTTAGTAACGTCGCAAGTGGCGTTGATAAAAGATGTTAAAATTCCGTACCCGGCCGAGGCTCGAAAAAAAAATATCGAAGGATCGGTCGTAATGGATATTATCATTGACCAACAGGGGCGTGTGCGTGATGCAAACCTAGTGCGTGGGCCAGGGTTTGGTTTAAACGAAGCCGCGATGGCCGTAATTAAAGATTTTTTATTTAGACCTGCCCGAGTCGGTGAACAAGCGGTCGCCGTGAAAATTCGTTACAGTTACCGCTTTGTATTGGAGAATAAATGATGCAATTTTTATTACTCATAATTTTTTTAATTTCACCTTTGATGAGCGCGGCTGATTCGCTTAAAATTCAAGTGCTAGAAAAAGGCACTCAAGTTCCTTTAAAAGAACTTTCGGTCTTTATATTGCCCGATAAATTAAAAGTAACGACCGATTATCAGGGACGAAGTGAGATCGCGGACTTTACTTTGGCTGAAGGCCAAATTGTTATTTCGACGACTGGATTTTTGCGCTACGAAAAAACATTTAATTTTTCCGAGCAACGTAACATAATCATTTATTTAGAAAAAGAAAGCTATAGTGCATTTGAGACTATTATTGTTGATACAAAATTAAAACGTGATCAATCGCAAAAAACTTTAACGCGAAAAGAATTTCTAGAAATGCCAGGTGCCAACGGTGACCCGCTGAGGGCGGTGCAAAACTTACCCGGAATCAATCGAACGGGTGGCTATTCTTCGCAAGTTGTTATTCAGGGCTCAGCCCCAAAAGATACCGCTTACGATTTTGAAGGGCATCATATTCCAATTGTTTTTCACTTTGGCGGACTTTCATCCGTCGTCATGCCCGAAGCGCTTGAACAAGTTGATTACTTGTCGGCTGGTTACGGGGCCGAATACTCCCGCGCACTTGGCGGAATTATATCACTTAAATCGCGCAAGCCCGATGTTAAAGAACGTAGTAAAAAAGGTTTGTTCTACGTCGATAACTTAAGTGCGGGCGGGTTGTATGAAGCTGAAATCGATTCACAGAGTTCTTTTTTGATATCAGGCCGCTACAGTTATATTGGTACGTTTTTAAAAGCCGCCACAAAAAATAGTGATGTTCTTAATCTAACCGTCGCACCAGAATTTCAAGATATCACCGCCATATATAACCGCGAAATTTCTGATGCTGAAAATTTTAAGCTATCCCTATTAGGTTCACGTGATCGCTTAGCGTTTGTGCTAGCTGAGCCTTACAAGCAAGATCCATCCGTACGGGGCGCTTTTTCTAACACGGTCAATTTTTACCGACTTATTCCGGCCTGGACAAAGAAGGTTAACGCATTTTCAACGTATCGCCTCAGTGCCGGCATCGGTAAAGATGAACTAGCGGTTGAGGTCGGAGATCAGTATTTTAAATTGGCTTCACAAGTATTAACGACGCGAGGCGAATGGGAGTATCAAGCCACTCCGGCTTGGCAATCTCAATTGGGTTTTGATAATCAGTACGCGCACACAAATGTTAATTTACGGCTGCCCATTGCGCGTTCAAGCGGCGGCGTCGGAAACCCGATTTCAACTGCGGAAAAACGCGAAGCCATTATTAATCAAAAGACCACCAACTTAGGTTTTTACTGGCGTAATCAGATTGCATTAGACGAACGCTGGGACGTATTGCCTAGCTTAAGGGTTGACCGCTTTTCGGTTACTAAAGAAACATTTTTATTACCGCGATTAGCTTTCAGATATAAATATAGTGATAGTTTACAATTGAAAACGGCGGCCGGCCTTTACGTGCAACCGCCCGAACCGCAAGAAGCTAACGCTGATTTTGGTAATCCCGATATTAAATCACCACACGCGCGGCATTTTACCCTGGGTTTTGAAAAAGA
The DNA here is from genome assembly GCA_014378765.1 of Bdellovibrio sp. Classification (GTDB taxonomy): domain Bacteria; phylum Bdellovibrionota; class Bdellovibrionia; order Bdellovibrionales; family Bdellovibrionaceae; genus Pseudobdellovibrio. The sequence goes on from JACMNA010000063.1 coordinate 12,215, forward strand.
TTTTCGTGAAGGTTCAAAAGAGGGCTCGCTGCTTTCGGCCAGTTACTTTGAACGCACTTTTGACCAACTTGTCATTCAATCTTCTGCCACCACCGTGCGTGATGGTTCAACCGTGCCGGAACTTTTTAATAATGACGGCAAGGGCCGCGCTTACGGAATCGAAACGCAGTGGAAATTCATACAAAGTAATTTCAACGGTTTCGTCAGCTACACTTGGTCAAAAAGCACCCGCTGGCAACCGGGTCAAAGTGAATATAATTTCGAGTACGATCAAACTCACAATTTTAATTTAGTCTTAGCAAAAAATCTTCCCCGCGAATGGAAAATCTCTAGTCGCCTTCGTTACGTGACGGGTAATCCTAAAACCCCGGTCATTGGCGCTACGTATGACGCCGATAACGAAGTATACTTTCCGCAACGGGGCCCCATCTACTCAACTCGCTTAAAAGATTTTTACCAATTAGATCTGCGGATTGATAAGAAATTTGTTTCAGACCGAGCTATCTGGTCTGTTTATTTAGACATACAAAATATTTTAAACACGAAGAATCCTGAATCAATTCAGTACGCTTATGATTACTCAACTAGTGAACAAATCACCGGGCTACCGATATTACCGGCCATCGGCGTGAAAGGAGAATTCTAATGAAAAATTTAATTCTTATGCTAACTTTAACTATTTTGTGTGCCTGTGGAAAAAGTAATTTACCTGATTTCAATAAATTAGAAAAACTTCGTATCTTAGCATTTCAAACGCCGACGCCAGAGGTAAACCCCGGCGCAACCGTCACATTAAACCCGATCATTAGCGATATTAACGCCACCGCAATGACGCACTCGGCTTCGGCGTGTATCGACCCCGGCGTAAGTTACGGCGCCGAACCCACCTGCGTGGGCAATCCAACTCAAGTTATTGTCGCCACGAATGTCGCGCTTTCTTTACCGGGTGCGGCTGAAAGCTGGACGGGCTTAGCCAATGCATTCAACGTGACGGTACCGATTCAAGCCGTGATCTTTGCGGGACGAACCGCGGCCGAACAATTTAATGGCGTCAGTTATTTAGTTGAATACACTTTAACGAATAATCTTGGGCAGACTGAACGCGCCATCAAAAGAATCATCGTAAGCATCGCTAGTAAAACTGCAAAAAACCAAAATCCTAATGCCACTAACATTTTTGCCAATGGCGCGGCGCTGACGACTCTAGCGCTTGGATCCGAATTTGTAGTCACTACTGATTTAACAATAGCTTCGGCCGAAGGCTACAATTTGCAAAATAGCTTAGGTTCTTCGAGCGCATACACCGAAACATTAACGACAACTTGGTTTACTACCGACGGCAAAACAAAGTATTTCAGAAGCTCAGGCGTTGACTCAAACACGTTCACGGCCCCTGATGCCGCGCCGGCGGGCCGCTCAATTTATCTTATGGCAGTTACACGCGACGATCGTGGCGGAGTGAATTTAGTAAAGAAAAAGTTATAAGACGACGCCAATATTTATTTACGCCGTTGACAAGAAGATAACTCAAAATCGTAGTTCAATTGAATGTCAGTCGACGAGATTGCCAATTGTTGAAGGCAGACATGTGCTCGATGTTGTCAAAGGCAGTGCCATCCCAGCACATCTTTCTAAAATTGCCCGCATAACCTAGCTCGCGAGCAAGCGTTTCAATTTTTGTTAAAATCCGAACATGAACTTAAAATACTTATAGCAACCAATAGCAAAAAATTCAGAATCTTCACGTGATCTCGCTTCTGAAGATGATTTGCGGAGCCGATTTTCGTTCCGGGTGCAGTTCGTACTGATAGGCGCAGTTTTTAGAACACGTCTCTTGTTTCCAAGCCATTTTCGCACAATCTTCACAAATCATTGTGTGTGTGTCGCAACGTTTGCAATCGAGTTCGGTTGCGGCCGGTTGGCCACAGTGCGGGCACAGCTTGTAGTTCTTCGTGGGTGCTAGTTTTTGATCTAGCGCGACTCGGTGATCGAAGACGAAACATTCGCCCTGGAATTGATCGTTCGGGAATTCTTTAATATAATTTAAAATTCCGCCGTGCAGTTGATAGACATTTTTATAGCCTTGGCGTTGTAATTCTAAAATTCCTTTTTCGCAGCGGATGCCGCCGGTGCAAAAAATTAAAACTTTTTTATTTTTTGAAATACTTTGGCTTTCCATAAATTTTGGAAACTCGGTGAATTGATCTGTCTTGGGATTGATCGCGCCGTTAAATGTTCCAATTTTTGTTTCATACCAATTGCGGGTATCGATCATGACATAATCATCTTCTTTTTTCATGACGTCATTCCACTCGCTCGGGGTTAAGTGGTGATTTACTCCATCCGGAGGAGTTAACTCCGGCGTGCCTAAAGTGACGATTTCTTCACGAATTTTAACTTTGAATCGTCGGAACGGAACAACGTTTGACGTGCTGTCTTTAAACATTAAGTCCGAAATATTAAAGTGCTGCATGAGTTCAGCCTTAAAATTATTTAAATTTTCTTCGCTGGTACAAGATACGGTCGCATTAAAGCCTTCAGACCCTAAAATGATAAGGCCAATCGTTTTAGTTTTTAAGGCTAAGGCCTCTAATTCTACTTTGATTTTTTCAAGATCAGTTAAACCCAGGAACTTATAAAAAGTTGTAATGAAGAAAGTCATTTCGGGCGAAGATGCAATATTTGCGGGCATGGCGGATCCTTTCAGTTATCAGCAGGTGGCTCCCAACCACCGTGAGTTGAACGGTAAAGCAGCCGAAAATGTAATATGGGCCCTAAAGTTGGTCAATATTATTGAAGATTATTTGATGTTAAGGCCGCCATTAGATACAAAGTACAGTGACTCTATCAACGAAGGATTTCATGTCTAACTTGGCCACTCCCGCAATTCAAAAAGAAATCGAAAGACGGCGTACTTTCGCCATCATCTCGCATCCCGATGCGGGAAAGACCACGCTGACCGAAAAATTACTTTATCACGGAGGAGTAATTCACGAAACGGGCGAAGTCAAAGGCAAGTCGGGCACGAAAGCCGTAACATCAGATTGGATGGAGCTTGAGCGCCAAAAAGGTATTTCGATTACTTCATCCGTAATGACTTTCGATTTTGATTCTTTGCGCGTAAATTTACTAGATACGCCAGGCCATAAAGATTTCTCAGAAGATACTTACCGTGTTTTAATGGCGGTTGAATCAGCCTGCATGTTGATTGACGTCGCGAAAGGCGTCGAAGAACGAACAAAAAAACTTTACGATGTTTGTCGCTACCGTAATATTCCGATTTTTACTTTTGTTAACAAACTTGATCGCGAGGGCAAAGACCCGCTGACCCTGATTGATGAAATTGAAAAAACTCTCAACATGCAATGTTACCCGGTCACTTGGCCGCTAGGAATCGGGCAACGCTTTAAAGGAATTTATAATCGTCTCTCTAAAGAAGTGATGTTCTACGATCAGCGTCGTGAAGGCGATGAAGTTGTGAAATTTCCATTTTCGGGCCCGAAAGATCCTATCTTAGAAAAATATTTAGATCATGAAACGCTAGCGCAGGTCCGCGAAGAATTAGAATTAATTGAAAGTGCGCTACCACCTTTTGATGTCGATGAATTTTTGGCCGGAAAATTAAGCCCAGTTACGTTCGGGTCGGCCAAGCAAAATTTCGGCGTTGATACATTTTTAAAATTCTTTACGCAGTTTGCGCCTAGCCCAAAACCGCGACCGACTAAAAACGGCAATAAGATGGATCCGTTATCAAATAATTTTACGGCCTTCGTTTTTAAAATTCAGGCCAATATGGATCGCCGTCACCGTGATCGGATTGCTTTTTTAAGAATTTGTTCAGGAAAATTTGAACGTGGAATGAAAGTAAATCATTCGCGGCTAGACAGAGAATTGCGTTTGTCTTATTCAAGCCAATTTATCGCGGCCGATAAAGAGACGGTTGATGAGGCTTACGCGGGCGACATCATCGGCGTAAACGACACGGGTAATTTTGCGATTGGTGATTCAGTTTCTTCACAGGGTAAAATTATTTTCGAAGACATTCCGAAATTTGCGCCCGAGCTGTTTGCAAAATTGACGGTGCGCGACGCCTTACGCAGAACAAAGCTGAATGAAGCCCTTAATCACTTGTCTGAAGAAGGCGCGATTCAACTTTTCATTGACCCGATCATTGGTAATCAAGAATCAATCGTGGGCGCCGTGGGTGAACTTCAATTTGAAGTCTTAGTGCATAGGCTTCAGGACGAATACAATTTAGAAGTTAAGATGATGCGATTATCGTATACGGTCGCCCGTTGGCCAAGATCGCAAACCGGTGAAGCCGTCAGTCAACTCAAAGGTAATTTTCAAATGTTTCGCGATGTAATTGACCAGCCCGTTTTACTATTAAATCAAGAGTGGGATTTAAATTGGGCGCAAAAGGAAAATCCCGATGTTGTTTTTGCCGCTAGCATTTCGCGCGCGCGGTAATTAGAAAGAAGCAATTTAAAATGAGTACAGCTGCTCTAGAAGTTATAAATTTAAAAAAAACCTACCAGGATAAGGTTGGCGATAGCGTTGTTGAAGCGGTTAAAGGCATTAACTTTTCAATCAAGGCCGGAACGATTTTTGGTTTGCTTGGACCCAACGGAGCGGGAAAAACCACAATTATTGCGGCCATCACGACGTTAGAAAAGCCGACCTCGGGTGATGTCTTAGTATTTGGCAATAGCGTTACAGAAAAGCCACTATTAACTAAAAGGCAAGTTGGCGTCGTACATCAAGAGGTCATCAATACGGGCTACTTTAGCGTCGCTGAAATTCTTGATTTCCAGTCGGGATACTACGGACTTTTTAAAAATAAAGAGCGCTGCGAATACCTTATGCATAAACTTTCACTGCATGAGCACCGCGAAAAAAAGACGCGGCAGCTATCGGGCGGAATGAAACGCCGTTTGATGATTGCAAAGGCTTTAGTGCATTCACCCAAACTTTTACTACTTGATGAGCCAACGGCGGGCGTTGACGTAGGCTTAAGGGAATCTCTTTGGAATTTTGTGCAAGAATTAAAAAAAGACGGTCTTTCAATATTACTTACAACTCACTATTTAGAAGAAGCCGAACAACTTTGCGATCAAGTCGCGATCATCCATAAAGGACAGCTTCTTTTTAACGGCCACTCCACCGACGTAATTTCGCAGTATACTTTAAAAAAATTCACTATCTTTTTAAAAAATGGTGAGAAAAAAGAATTTGAAGAAGCCACCAAAATGGGTTTGAACGAAGTTTTAGTAAAACATCAAATTCAACTTTCCGAAATTCAAGACATCAAGATCGAAGAGGGTAAGCTTGAAAAAGCCTTCGCGAAAATGGTAGCCCAGTGATTATTTTCTACACCCTCTTGCGTCGAGAAATAAAACGTTTTGCTAAAGTGGTCATTCAAACGGTGGTGAGTCCAATCGTAAGTTCGGCTTTATATTTATTAGTATTTGGGGTCTCATTGGGTGGCAGCGTGCAATTGAATAACGGATTTGCTTACTTAACCTTTCTTATTCCTGGTTTGATGGTTATGGGTTTAACCAATAACGCTTTTCAGAACTCATCATCATCAATTGTTACCTCAAAATTTTCTGGAGATCTTGAAGATCTGCGCGTGGCGCCGATTCCCCATTATTATATTGTTTGGGCCATGGGCCTGGGCGGGGTATTCCGCGGATCGCTCGTGGCCATTATTACGGGCTTGGTCGGCACCGCCTTTCATTACGCCCAGTTAGGAAAGCTAATTCCGATTGAACATCCATTTTGGATGCTTTATTTTTTCATGATCGGCGGTCTGACCTTTGCGTTCATTGGAATTTTCGTTGCTTTCTTAGCCCGATCTTTCGATCAATTAAGTGCATTTACGGCTTTTGTTTTATTGCCGCTGACTTACTTAGGTGGCGTTTTTATCTCGATTCAGAATTTGGCGCCCATTTGGCAAACGTTATCTAAATTTAATCCGCTTTTTTATTTAATTAACGGGTTTCGCTACTCGATGCTTGGCCAAGCTGACGTTGATTTGATGACGGCCGTTGGCGTGAGTTTGTTGGCGGCCGTGATTACATTCATTTTAGCAAATTATTCGTTAGCGAAGGGTTCTTTTTCGCGCTGGTAGCTGATTAAGTATTTGAAGCAAAGTAACATAACAGTTGAGGTTTTAAATGTTTGAAAGTTTGTCGGATAAAATTTTAGGTTCAATAAAAAAATTAAAAGGTCATAGCCAAATTACCGAATCAAATATTGAAGAAGTGATCAAAGATATTCGCATGAGTCTACTTGAAGCCGATGTGAATTTCAAAGTGGTAAAAAGTTTCATCGACCGCGTGAGAATAAAAGCCTTGGGCGCAGACGTTTTACAAAACGTAAACCCTGGGCAAATGTTCATTAAAATTGTTCACGACGAATTAGTACAAACCCTCGGCGGCGGCGCCGTTGACGTGAACGTGCGCGAAAAGCCATCGGTCGTAATGATGGTTGGTTTGCAAGGGGCGGGTAAAACCACTTCGACCGCAAAACTTGGGCTTTACCTGCGCCAAAAATTAGGAAAAAAAGTTGGCTTTGTACCGGCCGACGTTTACCGGCCAGCGGCAATCGAACAATTGCAAATCTTAGCAAAGCAAAATGACTTCAGCGTTTTTAATTCAACCGTGCAAATGAAGCCGACCGACATTCTGAAAGAAGCCCTCGTGTGGGCCGAAAAAGAAATGATCGATGTTTTGTTATTGGATACCGCCGGTCGCTTACAAATTGATGATGAGCTAATGACCGAGTTAGAAAATTTAAAAAAAGTTATAACTCCGACCGAAATTTTATTAGTGGCGGATGCGATGCTAGGTCAGCAGGCGGTCAGCGTGGCCGAAACTTTTCATCAGCGTTTAGGCTTAACCGGTCTTATATTAACTAAGGTTGACGGGGATGCGCGGGGTGGAGCCGCGCTTTCTATTCGCGAAATCACCGGCATTCCGATTAAATTTATGGGCGTGGGTGAAAAAGTTTCAGCGCTAGAAGTTTTTCATCCAGACCGTTTAGCCGGTCGTATTCTTGATATGGGTGACGTCCTTACGCTCGTCGAAAAAGCGCAAGAAGTGATGGATCACAAAGAGGCCGAACGCTCGGCCAAACGGATGATGAATAACGAATTTACGCTTGAAGATTTCTTGGCTCAAATTCAGCAGCTCAAAAAATTAGGTGGAATGGAATCGATGCTAAAAATGCTTCCGGGCATGGGCGAAATTTCTAAGCAAATGAAAAGTATGACTCCGCCGGATGATGAAGTAAAAAAAATCGAAGCCATTATCAGATCAATGACCCTGCAAGAGCGGGATGACCACCGCATCCTTAATGGCTCTAGGCGTCAAAGGATCGCACAAGGCAGCGGAACCGAAGTTCAAGACGTTAATAAGCTAGTAAAAAAGTTCGAAGAAGCTAAAAAGATGATGTCAGGCATGATGAAAATGGGGCTGGGGAAAGCCATGAGGGGCGGCAAGGGTGGGGTGAAGTTTCCGTTTTAGCTTTTTAGAGAAGAAAATCATTTGATCATTCTTGTTAAAAGATATAAAAACTTCTCTTTGACTTAGATTGTTATACGAAAGGGTATTTCATGGTTGTTATTCGTTTAGCTCGCGTTGGTAAGAAGCACGATCCCGCATATCGCATCACTGTTGCGGATTCTAGAAAATATGTAACTGGAAAGTTCATTGAAGTTTTAGGTACATACATTCCTACTCCAATGGGAAAACAGCAAAAAGTAACTTTAAATGTAGAAAAAGCTCAAGCTTGGTTAACCAAGGGCGCGCAGCCTTCAGATACAGTTCGCCACGTTCTTAAATTAGCTGGAGTGGCGACTAAACCCTCAAAGAAACAGGTTAAAGCTTCCAAGCCAGGTTTTAAGTCAGCTGCTAAGCCCAAAGCCGCAAAGACTGAGTCAGCTAAAGCCTAGTTTTGGTTAAGGTGCTGTTAATTTAACATCTGTTTGCAAATAACTGTTGTCATCGCTTCAGGTTAATTGCGAAAATTATAGCAGCACATGGACCGCGCCTCTTTTAGGCATAGTCTGATAGGTATAATGGTGGGGAGAAAAAATGGATAATCTAAAAGAACTAGTCGAGCACATGGCAAAATCTTTGGTTGATAAGCCAGAGAACGTTGCCGTTGATGAAATACCGGGCCAACAAACAACTTTGTTAGCACACAAAGTGGATAAAGAAGACCTGGGTAAAGTGATCGGTAAGCAGGGTAAAACCGCTGCCGCC
>JACMNA010000064.1 GCA_014378765.1 Bdellovibrio sp.
GAATTTGAACTCATAAAAACTCCTAAATTTAATTTGAGGTAAGGCTTTTGTATCAAAATAAGATTCGACTTAATTGGCACTCATAAGAAGCCTAGACTAGACCGATACTATGATGGGGGAATCCGAATGCCTACAAAAAAAATTGCTTTTAAATCAGTAATTTGTTTTTTTGCTTTAAGCGTACTCTTTATTGGGTTCGTTAATTTCGCGCCAAGTATTAGCACTTCGGCCACGCCCGAAGAATTCAAAGGTAAAAACTTTGTTGGATACCAAGCGTGGTTTAATACGGCAGATGATGGCAGCGGTAGAAATTGGGTCCACTGGGGTCAAGATTCAGTGTTAAATGCAGATCATATGGCGATCGATATGTGGCCCGATGTTAGCGAATATCCTGAACGTACATTAGTGCGCACCCCATTCACCCTAGGTAATGGTCAGCCCGCGAAACTTTTCTCAAGCTTTCATCAAGACGTCATTAACTTACATTTTAAATGGATGCGCGAATATTCAATTGATGGCGCATTTCTACAATGGTTTATTTCTGAGCCGGCTGATTACCGATTACAAATTGCGCAAAAAGTTAAAAGTGCGGCCGAGCTGAACAACCGAGAATTTTCGATCATGTTTGATATTTCAGGCTTTTCTAATACCACGAATTGTAATACGGGGCCTAAGCTCGTCGAGTGCATTAAGCAAAGATGGGAATCTGCAGTCGATAGCGGAGTTGTTACATCAGCATCTTATACAAAACATAAAAATAAACCCCTAGTTTCAATATGGGGAATAGGTTTTACGCACAATTCAAATTTAAGCCCTGAACAAGCCACTGAATTAATAAAATATTTCCAGTCAGCAGATAATGCAAAATATCAGGCTTCGGTTATGGGCGGAGTGGGATCCAATTGGCGAACACTTGATGCCGATACGCTATCAGATCCTAAGTGGCGTCAAGTTTTTGCGTTATTCGATATTATTTCCCCATGGACTGTCGGACGATTCGATAGTGAAGCCGGGGCGGCCCAGTTTATTACATCTCGAGTTAAACCCGATATCGAACTGGTACTATCTCGTGATCAAAAATATCTTCCGGTTATTTTTGCAGGATTTAGTTGGAATAATTTAAAGAGAGGCACGGCAGATAGTTCGCCGCTCAATAAAATTCCACGCCACGCGGGTCAGTTTCTTTGGACGCAGGCGCGCGAGTATGCAAAATTAAATTTAAAATCGGTTTATACTGCGATGTTTGACGAAGTTGACGAAGGCACCGCGATCTTTAAAGTCAGTCCGACAAAACAAACGGCACCTAAAGAATTTCCAATCTTAACTTTAGACGCCGATGGAATATCTTTACCTAGCGATTTTTACCTTACTGAAAGTAAAAATATTGCGAACGCGTTAAAAAGCAATAGCTTAAGCGGATTTGATAGCGAAGTTTATCAATATACGACCACGTCTAATCCACCTCCAGCAGTTGTTCCAATTTCTGCAAGACCTGAAGTCTTTATCAATAGTTCTCAGTTAACATTAGAGATGAACCAATCTAAATCTATCAACTCGATGACTTTAAAATTACAAGCCGACGGTAACTTAGTTTTATATGCCGCGAATCACAGTGTGCTTTGGGAATCAGATACATCTGGTTCATGCAGCCAGAATTGTAAATTAGCTTTTCAAGAGGATGGAAATCTAGTTTTATATCGTGATGGAAAGCCATATTGGGCTTCGAACACGACCGGATCTGGAAACAAACTGCGTTTTACCGATGAGCCGCCTTACGTGTCGATGCTGGATTCTAACAGTCATGTTTTAGTAGAAAAAATTGTTGGTTCTAAGATGGTTACCGGTCAAATTTTACGAGCCTCTACCAATTCTGCTCCAGAAATAGGTACGAATTCTCAAGTTCCAACCCCGATATCTGCAGAAATCGTAAAAGTACAAATACCAGAAACCAGAACACAAAATCAAAGACCGATTGCTAATGATGATGTGCTGACTTTTATGGGCTCGCAATTTAGTTTGGAAACTGATCAATCTAAGTCTAGCGGCAACTTAAAGATTTTAATGCAAGCCGATGGCAACTTAGTACTTTACGAAGAAAGCCGCGCATTGTGGGCATCGAATACTTCGGCCGATTGTGTGAATGCAAAATGTCAGGCCTTATTTCAAGATGATGGTAATTTAGTTTTATATCGTGATAATAAACCCTACTGGGCAACGCAGACCTTTGGTTCGGGACTTAAGCTAGAAATAAAAAATACGGCGCCATTTGTTTCAATTAAAAACGCTGCGGGTGAATCGATCGCTAAACTTTCCGAAACGGCAGTTAGTATCGTTCCACAATTCGTGGCTAATATTCTGCCCGCATCTGCAACCGATGCTATAAATAGAGTTGCGGCGGCGGTTATCGAACGATTACCCGCTGCAGTTGCGCCGACAAAAACGGCCGACCCAATTGCCACGATTACCGTTGCTCCCGCGATAGACTGCCTTATATTCGATGGTTCGGGATTAATATTAGAAACCAATCAGGCTAAAGGAAATGCCAGCGCTAGGATTCAATTACAAGAAGATGGAAATTTAGTTGTTTATGATAAAAACGATTCTCCACTTTGGGCGACTAACACAAGTAGCAATTGTAAAGGTGGAAATTGCATCGCCGTTTTTCAAGCGGATGGTAATTTTGTTCTCTATCAAAATAACATTCCTATTTGGGCATCGAATACAATTGGATCAGGATATAAATTAAAGATTTCACATGAAAACCCGATCCTTTCAATTGTAGGCTCAGATGGTAAAGTAATCTGGAGTCAATTCAAGCTTCAGTAAATTTGTTTGTAATCGGAACGCCGCGACCCTTAAGCGTGCGTTCTAATTTTATATTATAAAGATTTAATAATTCTTCTTCGACCTGTGCTCCTTCAAAAAAACCAAGTGCATAAGCAATCGCTTGTAAGGTTGCCATTCCGTAATCGGTGCTTTCGGCGCGCAAATGTTGAATCGCTTGATTTTGGCTTGTGATTTTAATTCGTTGAATGTGTTGCATTTCAGGATGTCGATAATGAACTTTGCTAGCTTGTCGCCAATTTCCATCAGGCACAATTAAATTAATAGGTCGTCTTAACGTATCAACAAACGTTTTTGTTAATTCGATGGCGTCGTCGGAAGGGTAAAACATCAGGTGTTGATAATCTGCGTTTAGCATTTTTGATAAATCAACGGGGTCGTTTAATTTTCCGCGAACGAAAAGTTCACTATTGGTTAATGCCTTTACTGCAAGCGTACCGGTATTCGTGGTGCGTTTTAGTTCCTTAGCATGGATGATTAAGCTGACTCGAGTGTTTAAAGTAAGCATGGGAATAAACTCGCAGATACAAAGTGACCGATGTAAAAAACAAACTTCGCAAGGGTCTTGCGTTTTTCTTTTTCCTTTTGGTTTTAATTTCGCGGCGCCACTTGAATACATGCGGGCCACTGCAACATAGCTTAATGCTGAGTTCAATCAATTGCAGCCATCTTAGTATGCGATTTTGTAAAATAATGCGGTTCGTAGAGACAATTAGCCGTAAAATTTCTAAAACATCTTTATAGGAGGCCTCATGAAAAGAATTTTGGCCATTGTTGGCATCGTGGGCTTGTCGATATTTACTAGTACTTCAATTGCATCAATCAATATTTCTTGCAGCGGTATTGATGATAACGGAAATCAAATTCAACTTAACGCCTACGAACCCTACGATCGCAATGTCGACATGATTGTCGTTATTCACGAACAATTTAATTATGTTTATAATTATACGGGCGAACTGTCTTTTAACCCAAGGCCTGGCCTTAGTATGTCGATTGAGGGCAGAGGCCTAAAGTTTACAATGAAAGACCGCCAACCGGGAGAATCTTTCCATCGCGCAGAAGTGTCGGCTGATCACACAACAAAAACGTATACGTTAACTTGCAGCGCCTATTAAAATTTGTGTAGGCCTCAGTAGTTGGCTCGCTAAACGCTTTGCAAGCTGAGGTTCTAAGGCATAATTAGCGCCATAGACTTGCCGTTGAATTCTGGGCTATTTTTCCCCGTAAAGCGCGCTGCGCTCGCGTATTTTTTTGCACCGTTCGGCTTCTTGTCGGCCGACCCGTAATATTTTTAGTACTATGGGCGAAAGCTTTTGATGACTATTAATAAAAGCCGTCGATTCATCTATGCTTTCTTGGTCGCACGTCATTGGTGTAATGGCTTCCGTGTAGGTACTTAAAAAAGTATCGGTGCGGCGATTTAACAAGTTATCTAGATTTTTATAAAAATTGCTTGATTGCTGGCGTAACAATTTATCTTGGGTGTTTGGGTACATAGAATACAGAATCGAGCGCATGCGACTTTGCGAGACCTTTGTGTCATCGGCAATAATCTCATCAATATACTTTGTTTTAACCTGTAAATCGGGTCGAGCCGCATCGGCAGCTAAGGCTGCTTGCTGCCCACGCTCTGATTGATCAATAATTCTTTCGGCCATTAAATATTTATCGCCGTTGGCTGCATTCACTTGCACTAAGTGGCGAATTATTTTCCACCTTCGGTCTTGATCAATTTTAAGACCTTTAATTTGTAAAGTGCCCGCCATCATTCCATCAAGTCTTTGAACTGACTCAGGGCTTTCAGCAATCATAAGGTACGAGTCAAAATATTCTTTTTGATCATCAGTGCCTGGGCGCGCGGTTTGCATACTTTTCCATAACATTTGTTCAAGATTGGTCACAAATGTTAGACGTACTTTTTGTTGTTCTGCGGTTGACTGAGCAAAGTACTGGGCAATCGATTCCATGTAGTGTTTGCGAAACATGCGCTGTACATTAGGGTGCTTTTCTTTCGGAAATTCTTTTAGCATTAACTGGGCAAACTCTTGCACGGGTAGATCAGCGGTGCGAACCATTTCATAAAGTGAATTCCAAAACATTAAACGCGCCAATGGATCTTTTACGTCACCGATAGATAATTTCAAATTAGTGATGGTGCGTTCATCTAACATGGCAATGGCAAAATCATGGTCACCTTCGTTAGGATTTACAAGGTCCGGGCATTTCATACCCTTAACTTCGACGATATCCGTTTGGGCATTTTGATAAGTAACCGGAAATTTATGACTTAAGGTAATTTGACTTCCACTTTTACTGTAAAAGCCAATTTGCGTACGATGTGAACGAAATTCTTTTATTCCAACAGGTGGAATCTGAGCCAATATAAACGATTCTATTTTACCTTTCTGATTACAAATTAATTTCGGCCGAATTTGGTCTACGCCCGCTTGGGTTAGCCATTGGCTAGACCATTGTTCTAAATTTTGACCTGATGCCAGTGCGATTTCACCAATAAAATCTTTTCGTTCTGAATTTGAATACTGAAATTTTTTAAAATAATTTTGCACGCCCGCTTGAAACGCCTCATTACCAATATAAAAGTTAAGTTGTTTTAATACTGAGGCCCCCTTGCCGTAAGAAATGCCATCGAAGTTAGCTAGGGCTTGTGAAGTATCTGGCACAACCGCCTCAATCGGGTGAGTCGTTACTAGTTGATCTTCCCAATAGCCCCAAGTCTTATCGCTTGAAAAAAATGAAACCCAGGCGTCTTTGTACTGAGTGGCCTCAGCTAAACTATAGCTTGCCATATACGACGCAAAACTTTCATTTAGCCAAAGATCATTCCACCATTTCATGGTCACTAGATCACCAAACCACATGTGGGCCATTTCATGTAAAATAACGTTAGCTTGTTTCTCAAGTTCATCTTTTGTTTTCGTACCGCGTGAAATGTAGCGCTCAGAATAAGTGACGGCCGCAATATTTTCCATTCCGCCCCAATTAAAATCGGGCACGATCAATTGGTCATACTTTTTAAATGGATATGGATAATTAAAAAACTTTCCGTAAAATTCAAAACCTTGTTGAGTGATTTTAAACCATTCGTTCGGATTTACAAACTTCGCTAATGATTGCCTTGCAAAAAGTCGTAATGGAATTTTTCCGGCCTGCGCGGTCCAGACTTTATAAGGGCCGGCATGCAGGGCAAATACGTAGGTACTTAACTTCGGGGTTTCGGGAAAGCTCCACACTCGTTGACCAGAAGAAAGTTGATTTACCTTAGCTTCACGCGTTGTCGAAATAACCTGCCAATCGCCGGGCACATTCACTTCTAGTTGAACTTTTGCTTTTAAATCGGGTTGATCGAAACACGGAAATAATTGGCTAGCTTGGTAGGGCTCAAAATCGGTGTAGACGTAAGTTTTGTTATCAATCGGATCTTTGAATCTATATAGACCATTTCCTTCATGTGAATATTTTCCTTCGAAAATAATTTCAATTCGATTGGCCCCCAATTTTAATAATTTAATTGGAATTTCTAATTTTTCATTTTTTATTACGGGAGAAGTAACCACTTGCCCATTAACAAAGTAAGCCGTGATAGCTCCATTTTGAAAATCGAAAAACAGGGGGGTTGAGTTCGAGGTGCGTTCGAACTGACTTATTAGATGACCTTGAAAAGTTTCACCTTCGTTAACTAAATTTAATTTTAATTGGTATCGAATATCTTGCAGCGTGCCGCTACGACTACGCGCCTCGGTGAAAGACAATTGGCTTCCCGAGCTGGTTTCACTTTGTTGGGCCGCATTTCTTTTATTAGTGCTGCCACAGCTTGCTAAAAAGTTAGTAGAAAATAAAATTAAAACCAAGAAGGCTAAATTAATCAATTTTTTCATTTTTCTATTTCAGACGAATCAGAAATAAAAAACAATAAAATAGCATACGCCGTAAAAAAGCCATCAGCTTAATTTTCAATCAAAAAAGTAGATATTCGAACAAAATATCAGAATCTTGATAATTGCGACCCCCTATCTGTATCGCTGATTGAAAAAAAGTGGAACGGCCGTTCAATTTGAGGTATGAACGGCTGTGGCAAGAACAGACATACTTCGATTAATAGCGGGCTTTCGAAAATTTCGTGATAAGTATTTTGCTAATGAACATCCTCTTTATACACGTTTGACGACCGGGGCAGGCCAGGCGCCAAAGACGCTGATTATTGCTTGCAGTGACTCACGCGTTGATCCGGCAATTATTACCTCAGCCTCACCGGGCGAACTTTTTGTGGTTCGCAATGTTGCCAACTTAGTGCCTCCGTACGAAACGGGCGGACGCTTTCACGGGGTGAGTGCGGCGATTGAATTTGCGGTCGTCAATTTGGCGGTTGAAAATGTGATTGTGCTTGGGCATCGCCAGTGCGGGGGAATTCGCGCGTTAATGATCAATCAGGCCACGCAACCAAATGGATTTGTCGAGCAGTGGGTGCGAATCGCACAAGAGGCGCGAAATCGCGTGCTCAGTAAATTTAGTCATGAAAGTGAAGACAATATCTGTCGTCACGCAGAGCTAGAGTCAATTATTGAATCTTTGCATAATCTAAAGACATTCCCATTTGTGCAAGCCGCCATCGAGTCGCGAGGACTTTTGGTATTGGGCATTTATTTCGACTTGGAATTAGGGCAACTCTGTGAATACGACGAAACATTGGGACATTTTAAAAATATAGAATTATAGTTATAAACTATTTTCATATTTAAGGATGTTTATGAACCAGTTATTTTCTTCATTCGTACTTCGCGAACTTAAATTTAAAAATCGCATTGTTGTTTCTCCGATGTGCCAATACTCGGCCACCGAAGGCGTACCCAACGCTTGGCACTTGGTGCACCTAGGCAGTCGCGCCGTCGGCGGAGCGGCGGCCGTCATTTGCGAAGCAACCAGCGTATCACCCGAAGGCCGCATTTCACCCGGCGACACGGGTATTTGGAATGAAATACAAATCAGCGCGTTTTTGGAAATAACAGAATTTATTAAAATGCAAAATTGTATTCCCGGAATTCAAATCGCTCATGCCGGACGAAAGGCGTCAACGCGAATTCCGTGGGATCCTAAAAAAACTCAAGCCTTAACCGTCGAAGAAGGCGGGTGGACCACGTTAGCTCCAAGTGCCGTTCCGTTCGATGCAAATTCATTAATGCCAAAAGAGATGACTGAAAAAGAAATTCAAGAAGTACTAGCGCAATTTGTACAAGCGGCAAAAAATGCATTACAGGCTGGGTTTCAACTAGCCGAAATTCATATGGCTCACGGTTATTTATTGAATGAATTTTTATCTCCCCTTTCAAATTTGCGAACAGATCAATTTGGAGGAAGCCTTGAAAAGCGAATGCGCTTTCCACTATTAGTGGCTAGCGAGATTAGAAAAGTTTGGCCGGCGATTTGGCCGGTATTTGCTCGTATTTCAGCAACCGATTGGGTGGAAGGTGGTTGGACTTTGCAGGATTCAATAATTTTCTGTAAAGAATTAAAAAAAGTTGGCATCGATTTAATTGATTGCTCAACCGGGGGCTCTTCACCAAATGCAAAAATTCCGTCGGCCCCAAACTATCAAGTACCTTTTAGCGAAAGCATTCGCAAAGAAAGTCAGATTGCAACTGGTGCCGTTGGATTAATTACCGAAGCCCAACAAGCCGAAGATATTCTTCGTCAAGGTCAGGCCGATATTATCTTAGTGGGTCGTCAATTTTTGCGTGACCCTTATTTTGCTTCGCATGCCGCACGAACGTTAAATGAAACGATTAATCGACCCAAGCAATACGGACGCAGTTAATGAATAACTAGGCCCGGCGATTGACGAAAGTATAAATCCGCGTAACGCTTGAGATATCAACAACGATGAAAGGATTTATCAATGAATTTAAAGCTTCAACATATTTTGCGAGCGCCCATTCAACCGAAATGCGCCTCGATGGCGTTATTGTTTTTAAGACTGGTTGTTGGAATCGCCTTTATTTATCACGGCTGGGGTAAAATTCAGAACCCATTCGGATGGATGCCCGCCGGCGCACCGGTTCCGGGGTTTTTTCAAGGTTTGGCTGCATTTGCAGAATTTGGTGGTGGTATCGCTTTAGTATTAGGTTTATTAACCCACATTGCCTCGATTGGACTTGCCATCACAATGTTAGTGGCTACTTACATGCACGCGTTTGTGTTGCATGATCCGTTCGTTAATATGACCGGCGGCTCTTCATTCGAACCGGCCCTTGGTTATTTCGCCATCGCCTGTCTGTTTTTTGTTGTCGGCCCCGGGGGCTATTCATTAGATCATAAAATATTTGGAGATCGTCCGGCAAAGTAATGACGTACGGCTTAATCAACTAAAAATTTAAGGTAATGCAGAATGAATTTACAAAATTTATTAATTGATCCGACTTTTAATGCTTTAAGCATCAGCTCGCTCGTTATTCGCGTGTTTATTGGTGTCTGTTTTATAATTCATGGATTAGGAAAATTAGGAATTGTCGGCACTGGAAATATGGCCGGCTTTGAAGGTTGGTTAAAAAGTATGGGGCTACCGTTTCCGGCCCTACAAGCACGCCTGGCGATGGGGTGTGAAATACTTGGCGGCGTATTAATGACGATTGGATTATTTACGCGGGTCGGTGCTGGGTTATGTTTATCAACTATGATTGTGGCCGCGCTGATTGGTCACAAGGGTGGTGGGTACTTAATTACGAATAACCCTCCCGGAAATGAGTATACAATTAATTTATCGGCTATTTTAGTCGTACTGCTTTTACTAGGACCTGGTCTTTACTCATTAGATTCACTGTTATTCTAGCGTTGTGGGGCCCTATGATTTATGCCCCACCGTAGGCCGATATTCTCTAGATTTGAGATGAAATAAGATTCAAGTACTAGTGAATCCGGCATAGCGTTTGCTTTCATTACGGGTGAAGCAATAAATGTAATTACCAGGAGGCAAAATGGAAGCAACGATCTCAGATCAAGATAAGAAGTTATCCAACCGCTATAAGAGTGAAGTACCTAATGAGGTGGTTGAAGAACAAACAAAAAAAATTCCTAACTTACTATTTTTAGGCCTAGCGGGCTTAGCTGTGGCTGCTTCAGCTGGATTAACTTTCGGAACCGAGAAAAAAACGTTAGGAAATTTCGTCGGATTGTGGGTACCAACAATTATGTTGTTAGGTGTTTACAATAAAATAGTTAAGCTTGAAGACGAAATTTTGCGACGTACTTTACACTAGTCATTTCGTATTGAAGTTAATTTAGAAAAAATTATGAATTTAATTGAAGGGGACATGAAAATGTCTCCTTCAATTTGTTAATGGTATGATTTAGTTGTACCAAAGAAGCCATGCGGCCGCGCAAAGTATAACTCCCACGACCCAGGTAGCCCATGCAGAGTCGACAAAATAGGGATAAGCCATTAAAAACAAACCAATCAGCAAGACATAAATGTTTTGTCTTTTTTTACCCTCACGAAATAGCCAAAATCCAATAACTCCAAAGACAAATCCGGCTATTAGGGTTGATGGATTGAATAAATTTTCCATTGTCTATGGTTATACCTTGCAAACACTACGACCGCTATAGAAAATGGGTTTTACCCACGAATAGGTCGCAATGAACTTCTTAAGACTTAATGATTACCTTTTAACAATCCTTTTTCAGGATTCAGAAATTATTGCGCTTGATAAACCGTACGGCCTAACTAGTCATACCAACGATTCAAAGGTAGGCAATGAAGACTTCATCCACGAAGGACTTATCGAAATTTATGAAAAACAGCTAGGGCAACGTCTTTATATTGTTCACCGGCTAGATCAAACTACGACCGGCGTTATTATTTTTGCGAAAACACCGGAAGCGGCCAAGAAATACGCGGCTTTCTTCTTTGATCGTAAAGTAAAAAAAACGTACTTATTTATTACGGCCAAGAAGTCGATAAAGACCGAATTTAATATCGATCAGCCCATCATTCATAAAGGCAAAGAGCTGACGGCCCAAACTGATTTTTCGCTTATAAAAAAAACTAGCACGTTTCAACTTTGGCAGGCGCGTCCATTGACGGGACGAAACCACCAAATACGTATTCACGCGCAAGCTGGCGATATTTCCATATTGGGTGATGCTAAATATGGTGGTGATGCGTTTGCCTTTCTTTGTTTACATAATCGACGCATTGAATTTCCGAATGGAATTGTTATAGAATCCCAACCCCCGATGTATTTTGAGGACCTCAATTTAATTGAAAACTTCATGCTGGTAAAAATTCTTTTCGACATTGACCGCCGACAACGGTTATTCGGCCAATTTTCTGCTTCAAAAGAATGTTTTCGTTTAGTTCACCAAAAGTCCGACGAAAGAAATACCGGTGTAACCCTAGACCAACTTGGTGAAAATTGGGTTCTGTACTCGTATCATAATAATTTAAGCGAATCAGATCAGAAAACATTTCAGCAATTAAGTAAAATTTTTAACAAGCCGCTTCTGATAAGATTTCGCCCTGAGGGGAAATCGGTGGTCGGTCACCCGGTGGCGCCCGTGCTTCCAAGCGCAGGGGCGGCACTTCAAAATTCATGGATGGCTGAGGAAAATAAAATAAAATATGAATTACGTATGGACGCTGGGCAATCGTTTGGACTGTTTGTTGACCAGCGTTTGCAACGCTATTGGGTTTTAAAAAATTCAAGTGATAAAAAAGTTTTGAATTTATTTAGTTATACGGGCGGTTTTAGCCTTGCGGCGGCCCTGGGTAAAGCCAAAGAGGTAACTTCGGTAGATACAAATAAAAATGTTTTGGCCTGGAGCAAAAAAAACTTCGAATTAAACCAGCTTGACTTAAGCCATTATAAATTTCTTTGTCGAGATAGCCTTGAATTTTTAGAGCAAAATATTAAAAAAAATTCGACGTTTGATCTTATTATTTGCGATCCGCCCGCTTTTTCGCGCGGAGAAAAAGCTATTTTCAAAATTGAAACCCATCTTGAAAAATTACTGAAAGGTTGCTTACTCTGCCTCAGCGCTGAAGGAACGCTTTTATTTTCGACCCACTTTGAAGGTTTTTTTATCGACGATATTAGACGAACGATCGAGAAGCTGAAGATTGATTTAAAATTAAAACATTTGCAAATTAGCTTGATTCAATCGGGTCTTGACTTTGAATTGATCGGAAAAAAAACTATTCTTAAATCTTTTATGATTACTAAAAAACAAGAAGAAGAGCCTTTAGCTCTAGTAACCCAGTGCACAACCGACTTACTAACCGAAGAAGATTAAATCGACGACGTTAATTGAGCCGCGAATAAAAGCTGTTGATCGCTAAGTCTTCGGCCTTGGAAGGCGGTTGAAAAGGGTGCGGTTGAAAGTTCTTTTGCTTCTAAAACAACGTCGTCACCTAAATGCGTTTCAGAAATAAAGTTAACTTCATAACCACGTAAAAAACCGGCGTACTCTTTTCGCTCTGAAACCAAGTTAGTTAGCCACTGGCCGTATTTTGTATTATTAACATGTTGATTCAAATCAAGATCACTGGGCTGCACTTTTAATTTTTTAATAACTTCAGCATCACTGTGAATTGGTACTTTTTCGGCGTCGTAAGGAAGGACATAATCACCACGGGTGAATACTTTTTCCGGATCAAAAATGGGCCGTGCCGGTCGTCGATTTGCAACATCTAAAACCATCCATCGGGTTGAGCAATCTCCAATTTTTTCATTATTGTAAAAAATTTCAAAATCGCGCGTGGCACTAATGCTAATCAACGGGCGCGACCAAGTTTGTATTTCAATTAAGCCGACTTGTGGCCAATGGTTCATCGTCAATTTTTGACGAGTCAAAACCCAGAAGGTCTGCGTAGCAATACTGTTTTGAAAACCTATTCCCATTGCTTCAGCATGCGCAATCGCAATATCTTCTAAAAATCCAAGCAAGGTAAATAAACTAAGCTGTGGAAGATCAGCAGTACATTCGGGCAAATTATATGTTTTTTTAAAGATATCTTTTCTCATAATAAAAAACCCCCAGTTGCTCATGTGCAGTGGGGGCCTCATATACTTATCTGAAGAAAAGCGGACGGTACAGTTTAAACTTTATGAGGATGGCTTGGGTTTTGGTGAGTTTTCTCTAAAGTATCACCTAGGTCGTGGATTTTTTGACCAATTTTAGGAGCGCCGGCATCAGAAATCTTGTGCCCTACCTTTTCTATTACATCTCCAACTTTACTTTTAAAGCTTTTGTCTTTTTGAATCGGGGTTGAATTTGAATTAGCGTTTACATTTGCATTTTGCTTGTTTTCCATAAAATCTCCTTGGGGTTATTGTTCGTTATGAATAGGTACTGCAAAATTGGTGCATTCTGTAATTCAATCAAATGCAGCTCGAGCTCTGCATTAGGGAGTAATGCATGGGCTTTAGAAAAATGCCCCTTTTAAAGCCATTAATTGAAATGGACAGTGTGTCTGCCCATTTTGGCCAGAGCTGACTTTTGACCCCTTCTTCATCTTATGCCAGGATGAAAAGCTAATAACCAAGGAGCCTGCATGCTTTACGAAATGACCATTCCCCAATTTACTAAAATGCTTCGCAATTTGAACAATATTTTGGGAAAGGCCGCTACATTCGCCGAAATAAAAAAAATTGATATGGATGTGTTGATGCAGTCTCGTTTGGCTCCAGATCAGTTTAATTTAGCAAAACAAATTCAAATTGCTTGCGATACCGCAAAACTATTTGCTGCACGCATGGCGGGTAAGGACGCTCCCGTGCATGACGATAAAGAAACCACCTATCCGCAAATGAAAACACGTATCGAAGATGTCATTTCATATTTATCAAAATTTTCGGCGGCCGACTTTGCTGATGCTAATGAACGTAAAATCACGCAACCGCGATGGGAAGGCAAATACGTGACTGGTTTTGAATATGCTTCTCAGCACGCAACTCCCAATCTTTATTTTCATATCACGACGGCTTATGCAATTCTACGTCACAATGGCGTCGAAGTTGGTAAAAAAGATTTTTTAGGTGAAATGCCTTATAAAACTTAATAGATAAAAAAACGGAGTATTTAAAAAATACTCCGTCTCGGTCATCCTTGATCTTGGGGCTTGATTAATAGTTTGGTGTACCATTTGTATTAGTTGAACCAGTTCCAGTAGTTCCATTCCCGGTAGAATTTGAATTATTACCTGTCTCAGAGCCTGTGCCTGAACCACGGTTCATTGAATCACGTGTGTCACGAGGGTTAGTCATTGAACGACGAGCTTTACGCTTAGGCCGAGTGGCATCATCGTGTGTACTTGAAGTGTTAAGCGTGTCATTAGTTGTTCCCGTCGTACCGTAAGTTGAGCCGCCCGTGCCCGTAGATGGCAGAGCGCTTCCCGTGCCAGTTGTTCCGCCAGATTGAGCCCATGAAGCAATTGCAAATATTGATATTGCTAATAAAGTTACGATTGATTTTTTCATTTTAATTTTCCTTTGGTTTTGAGAAATAAACTCTCGGTTAAATTTTTGTTACAATTGAAACATTACTTTAGTTGCGCTTGCATTTTCTTTGCATGATCTAAATGCATTGAAACCGCACCGCGCGTTTTTTCTAAGTGAGACTTCAATTCGGCACTAGAGGCCTGCGGAATCAACGTATCGTTTAAAGTGCTTAATGCTTTTTCATGCATTGTGACTTGCTGATTTACGTAAGCGTTGTCA
>JACMNA010000065.1 GCA_014378765.1 Bdellovibrio sp.
CTCCAGCTCCCGCGCCAGTTTGCGCGGTACTTGAGCCCACTTGCGAAGGAAAAGATTACGTTCGCCGTGACAGTTGCGGAAAAGAATTAGGCCGTTGGGTCAATGCTCCCGTACCCTATTGCCCGCGAGAGGGTACAACTGTTCCAGTAGCGCCAACTCCGGCTCCCGCGCCAGTTTGTGCGATTCTTGAGCCCACTTGCGAAGGAAAAGATTACGTTCGTCGTGATAGTTGCGGAAAAGAATTAGGTCGCTGGGTGAATGCTCCCGTACCTTACTGCCCAGATTCAAGCGCGGCTCCCGTATGTACAGTGTTAGAACCTAAATGCGAAGGTAAAGATTCTGTTCGCCGTGATTCTTGCGGAAAAGAATTAGGTCGTTGGGTGAATGCTCCCGTACCTTATTGCCCGCGAGAGGGCGCAACTGTTCCGGTGGCGCCAACTCCGGCTCCGGCTCCAGCGCCAGCACCCGCGCCCGTATGTACGGTGTTAGAACCTAAATGCGAAGGTAAAGATTCAGTTCGCCGAGATAGTTGCGGAAAAGAATTAGGTCGCTGGTTGAATGCTCCCGTACCTTATTGCCCAGATTCAAGCGCGGCTCCCGTATGTACGGTGTTAGAACCTAAATGCGAAGGCAGAGATTCGGTTCGTCGTGATAGTTGCGGAAAAGAATTGGGCCGTTGGGTGAATGCTCCCGTACCTTATTGCCCGAAACATTAATTAGCGTGTAGAATAAATTAAAAAAAGGGCGTCTCATCAATGAGGCGCCCTTTTTTTTGATGCAAAATTAAATTACTTACAGTCAGTCGAAATTTTACCCGAGATTGATTTTGCACTCACGATGTGAGCTCCATCGTGTAAGCAAATTTTACCGCTGTTCCCAATCAAGCTTTCAACGCGCGCTCCGTAAAGGTGCAAAATACCCGAATGCACCGTCAGCGAAGCGATCGTACGGGCCTTAATAAAAGTATTTCCCGAAGTTGAATTCAATTTTTCAATGTGGGTCGAATTTAAACATAGCGTACCCGACACACCATTAATTTCCTGAACTCTTTCGGCATTTACAAAAGTTTGACCGCTCACTCCAGAAATTTTAATTACATTCAGCGCAGATAAAACCGTTAAATGCCCTGAACCACCGTTAACCGTTAAGTTACGGGCTGATTCAACAAGACGATGACCGGAAGAACATGAAAGCACAACATCTTGAACCAAAGGCGTAGTGAAATGGCCTGACGTTTCTAAAAATTCGCGACAACTATGTAGATTGATGGCTGAAATTATCGGAGTCGGAGTCGGAGCCGGAGCCGGCGCAGGAACAGGCACTGGCACTGGCACTGGTGCAGGCACTGGAACAACTACAACGACAGGATCAGTTGGACTGGTAGTTGGTGCAGGCGTTGGTACGGGCACCGGCGTTGGTGCTGGGGCAACTACAACGGGTTCGGTAGGTGTTGGTACGGGCACCGGCGTTGGTGCTGGCGCAACTACAACGGGTTCAGTAGGTGTTGGTACAGGCGCTGGAATTGGTGCTGGTGCAACAACAACAGGTTCAGTTGGAATAATTGGAGTCGTTGGCACTGGCGCAGGCGCCACCACAACAGGAGTTGGAGCAACAACGGGATCAGCCACAACAACCGGAGGAGCGGTGGTGCCTGTGGTGGTTGTAGGTGCGGGAGCAATTACTACTGGAGTTGAAACAGGAGTTGAAACAGGAGTGGAGACGGTGCCGTAGTCAGAAGGTGGAACATAAGTAACTGGATTTGTTGTTACGATTGCATTGTCATTACTAATAGGAGTAACCACGGCGACCGGAACAGGCGTAATCGTCGCTCCCGCAGTAGTGCCGGTTCCTACATCGACGGGACTAGTCGTGGTCGTAGTAGTTGTAGTGGTCGAAGCGGGCGCGGTAGTAGATGTCGTGGTTGGAGCAGTGGTCAGCGGAGTTAAACCAGTGGCGGTATCGTAAGGTATATCCGAATAGACGGGAGTAGTTGTAGCCACGCCTGGGTCGGTTACAAGCGAAGGATCGGCGAGTAAGGCCAAAGAAGAAATTGCAAACGACTGTTCTGAGTTATTTTTTTGTGTCGACTTGCTGTCAGGTGTTTCTAAACAGCTTGATAGTAAACCTAGCATCGTTGCACATAATAATAGTTTAGTAGGTAATAGCGTCATCTTGAAGCCTCCGCATTTTAATAAAAGCAATCGCGCAGCCATTTTAAAATGAGGTAACTGGTCGAAAAGAATGAAGTCTCTTTTTTAGAATGTAGCTAAAAGTGAACAACAGTTAGTGATTATTGCAGTCTTATAAAAAGGCAATCTCAAATTGATGACAAGGCTAAGTTCAAGCACGCTTTTAGCAAACTGAATGCAGCTGAACTCGAAGTTTGGAAAATTGTAAATAAATTGAATGATTTTTATTTTTCAACAAATTCATAAAACAAAATGAAACAAAAAAGCCCAGTGGTTAAAAGGGCTTTTTACGAAAAGTTTAATTTATTGTTTATTTTTTTTTCACTTTAGCCAACTCGACCTCTTGCAAATATTTGCGGGTGGCCGGTGGTAACTCTTGCCATAGTTTATAAGCGAAAAATAAACCCAATAAAGTGAACGGCATTAAGAACGAAGGCCAATAGTGCCAGGTGTCTTTAGTGATGATGGCGCCTAACACGAATTCTTGAAATGAAGAACCCAGTTTAGAGAATCCATCGGCAACGCCGGTGGCCGTGGCGGCACCCCTGCGCCCACCGAAATCGGCGGTGGCGGTACCTGACATGATTGAGTGAACACCAATTACGGCCATCATGATAACCAGCGCACTGACACCCATGACCATCGCATTATTTTGTTCAGTAAAAATCGCAAACATCATGCAAGCGGTCGCTAAGAACATAAGTATTTGGCAGATGCCGGCAACCGGCGCGCGACGTGATTGAAAAAATCGGTCCGAGGCCCACCCGGCCAAGAATGATCCGACGATACCAGTAACGGCGGCCCATAATCCCCAATTATGCTGAATGTTTTCAATGCCCAGGCCGGTATCTTTAACAAATAGGCGGTACCACTTCATGACTCCATCGCGCAGCACGCCCGAAGTAAATTCAATGACTCCGATCATTAAGATAATTCGATTTGTTAAAATAGATTTGATAACGCTCTTCCAAGAACGCACCCCAGTATGATGATCGCCATGCGAGGCATCGTGAGTTTCTAATTTCGGAAAGCCCGCTTCATCCGGAGAATCTTTAATTAAAATTAAATCGATTAGGGCCCAAATTAGTAAAAATCCAGCCGGAATGAAAAAGATTAACCATATGGCCGGTATCGTGGCCCCTTGTAGGGCAAACATATTTTGCATAAAATCACGGAAGGCCGAAGTTTTAGCCCCTTCTCCTACCCGAACTGCCGCCGAAATAGCTTCAGTCCAATCGAAGGCAAAGTAGACTCCTAGTGAAATCAAAGTTCCGAAAATAGCACCAAATGTTCCGCGTTCGCGCACGTGAAACCAGTAAGACTTAACTTTGATCGTTGAGATTGCCCCGAAACTTTGAAAGAACATATTAAGCGAGTAGAATAAAGTCAGCACCATCACGAGATTAAAACCAGTCGAACCATGCAGATGTAAAAACAGTGCCCAACCCATTATGATATTAAAAACGGCGGCACCTAACGAGGCCATGATCATACCTTTTTTTCCACCGATACGATCAATCAAGGGTCCGGAAATAAAAAGTGAAGCCGCGTAAACGAAAAATCCCCAGCCTGAAATCTGACTTTTCTCTGCCTTCGTGATAATTTCCGCGGTCGCCAATGCATCTAAATTATAACGGGCCATATACATAAACGCATAAGTCATTCCGAGTGGAAACCAACTTAAAAAACGGCGCCACATAAAAGCTTTCGAATGCTTCATCGGATTACGCAGAAAGTACAACGTGATGATATAGGTTAGTAACATAAGAACGATGATTAACTGCATGGCCCCTCCGCGCTAAAAAAATTCGTTAACACGTGATTAACCCGGGCGCCGTAAAGTCGTCAACGGTTACATCGAGGGACTAAAAAAATCGACCCAAACTGTCGTAATCTTTACGAATTATGGCTAGGCCCTAGAAATAATTCTACTTCTTCTAAACTGTTTTTGTGGCCGCCTTAAAATCTTGCCGCGTAATGCGCTCAAAGACTGCCAAATTGATGTAATTTAAGTCATTCGAAGTGCTTAGAAGTAGTCGGAAGTGAATAGTGGGTCTTGGGGCCCTTGTCTTCATCAAATTTCACTAGCTATAATGAGTCATCGACATGTGCAAAAAATATTTAGAATTTATCTTGTACAAACTAATCGGACTTTTTCCGTTGATCTGCCTAGTAGAGTCGAACTCGCTTTTATTTCCTTATATCACCGGCAAAAATTTTATTTTTCGTGTTTTAGTGGAACTGCTTGTGGGGATCTGGGCGCTGTTAATATTGGTTGAGCCTCAGTACCGCCCAAAGAAGTCTTGGCTGACGCTCAGTCTTTTATTTTTTTTAATGACCCTAGCCGTGGCCGATCTTTTAGGTGCACATCCGTTCAAAAGCTTTTGGTCTAATTATTCACGGATGGAAGGGTGGATTACGCACCTGCATTTGTTTTTATATTATTTAGTACTTACTAGTTTTTTAAAAAACAAATGGCAATGGCAACGCTGGCTTAAAATTTCATTTTTAGTATCGGCCCTGATGGCCGTTTATGCGTTCTTTCAAACGCAAGGATTACTGCCGGTCGTTAATATTGTGCGCGTAGATGGAACGCTTGGAAATTCGGCTTATTTAGCCATTTATATGATATTACATCTTTTTATTGGGCTTTACCTTATCTTAATTGAACCAAGACGCTGGCTTTATTATTCTTACGCTGCCGTTTGCAGTCTGCATCTATTTACTTTATTTTTAACCCAAACGCGCGGAACTTTTTTAGCATTAACGATAAGTCTGCTTTCAATTATTATTTATTTCATATTGGCTAAACGTGAGCGAGTAGTGGCCAAGAAGTTATTTATTTGCATCGGTATATTTTTAATAACGGCCGGCGTATTGATTACGACTTTTTGGGTAACGGCCGATCCGGCCAATCAGGCGGGTTCACGCTTGGTATCGACGGCCGCTTCAGGTCAATCCGTGCAGGTAAGAATTATGATTTGGAAAGCCGCCTGGGAAGCCATTAGGGCGCGTCCGTTACTTGGTTGGGGCCAAGAGAATTTCAATTTCGCGGGTGGTGTATTCCCCGCCAATATGTGGAATGAACCTTGGCCTGATCGGGCTCACAATATTGCGCTAGATTGGTGGCTCAGTGCGGGCTTATTGGGGTGTGTGGCGTATTTTTTAATTTATTCGGCGGCGGCTCAGGCACTGTGGAAACCGCAATCAGCATTAGCCGTTAATGAAAAAATAATCATAACGGCGTTTTTTGCCTGCGG
Organism: Bdellovibrio sp.; assembly: GCA_014378765.1. Lineage (GTDB taxonomy): Bacteria > Bdellovibrionota > Bdellovibrionia > Bdellovibrionales > Bdellovibrionaceae > Pseudobdellovibrio. The sequence continues at coordinate 5,450 of JACMNA010000065.1, forward strand.
TTTCATTAATAATTTATTTATTTTCGACCAAATCGTAACTTATATTTTATTTTTCACGATGCTAGCTTACGTCAATCACTCCCAAATGCCGTCGACCGTGCAGGCAAAGAACTATTGCTCTTTAAGCAAAAAACTTATTGGGATTATGACTTTGCTTATCGTTGCGTTAACCAGCGCAGCTGTGTACCGAGTTAACTACGTTAATTGGCGGGCCTGCGACAACTTAAGAATTGCGCTAACGCCCGCTAGCATGCTGCGACTGGGTCCGAATGGAAAGCCAGAATTTTTGTTAGGCACTATATTAGATGAAAATTTAATTGGTAACTCGGAAGTGCGCGAACAAATTGTACTTACGGCCATTAAATTTGCTGATCAAAAAATAGATCCTGCCATTAAAAATATATTATTTGAACTAGCCAAAACTGAATTTGGCAAAGAGGTCAGCGAAAATCCAAATAGTCCGTACTTAAATATTGTAATGGGGCGTTTGTTAGGAGCTTACAACGAAGTACAACTGGCCCACCAGTATTTTACCTCGGCAGAAGCCCTTGCGCCAGCTAACCAAGATGTGCTAGTTGAGCACGCTGAAAATTTTGTGCGAGCTAAACAATTTAAACCAGCCGCTGAATTGTATTTTAAGGCCTATACCCTCGAGCAACCCCCATCCGAAAAAGTTTTAATGTATTACGCGGTGGGATTAATTTATAATGAACAGTATACTGAAGCGGCTCAGGTAGTTAAAAATCTAAAAGACAGCCACTCCATTCATGCTTACGATCCGCACCTCATTAATGCGTATTTAAATCGTAAGCAAATGTCTCAGGCCGAAGAACTTTACAAACTCTACGTTGATGCGCAACCAAAGCGCTAGATCTGTTAGTTTTATAGAGTTTTATAGATGAGTTTTATTTTTATAATAACGATCTAAATTAAATAACAGACGGTGAAAGCCTAGGGCTAGCATTTCACGGTAAGCATCGGCTGCGGCCATACCATGCTCCCAACGGTAAAGACCAACCATTAAACCCGTTCGGTCTTCACCGTGTTGGCAGTGTATGTAAATGGGAAAGTTTGCCGAGTCATTGAGTAAGTCTTGAATTTTTTTTACGTCGGCATCTTTGGGCGTGCGTAATGAATTGATCGGAATTGAAATGTGCCGAATGTTTGTATTAGCTAAAAATTTTTTTTCAGCTTGAATGGCGCTATTTGAATCTTCTAAATCGATAATGGTACGAATTTTCTTTTTAATAAGAATTTTTAGACCCGCTTCTGAAGGCCGTCCACCGCGCATTATACTTGGGGTCACAACGTGCAGCGCGGGCAAATCATCGGCCGCAAAAGCGAATTCAGGTTTTGTAAAACCGATTAAAATGACGAGGGCCATAAAGTTAAATTTAAGAACTGGCTCGAACGATAGCATGGTGACTCCATTTCAAAAAAGCTGAAGTGCTTGTTTAGAAAACTTTTCGGAGACGCCTTCGGCTATCTTTAAGTCGGGCGGGCAAAATCAATAGATCAAGACTTTTGACCTGCCGAAAATGACTTGCGGTGCGATCTAAGTCTGGCTATGTTCACCGAATGAAGACCCACTGCGTACGCCTCAATCCTCAAGACGATTTAAAAATAAAAATTATTGAGCTTTGCAAAGCCTCTGGCATTCAGGCGGCGTGTGTAATTTCGGCGGTGGGAAGCTTACAGCACTTAAAATTGCGATTAGCCAACAGTCAAACGGTGTTAGAAAAATCTGAAAAATTTGAAGTGCTATCGTTGAACGGAACCGTTTCGATCGATGGCGTGCATTTACATGCCATGGTATCCGATTCAAACGGGCAAACTTGGGGCGGGCACTTGTTAGATGGAAATATAATTTACACGACGTGCGAACTAGTCGTATTAGAAATTGATGGCTTTAAAATGGGCCGCGAATTTGATGCCGCAACCGGTTTCAAAGAGTTAAAAATAACAAAGTTAGATTAATTAACTATTTTGCGAAATCTTCGGCCGATTGACCGAGCGACTTAAGATAGCTACGCACTTCATCGTAATCTTGATCGCGAACATCTTTAAAACCCGTAAAGTGAAACATGTTATGAAGCACGCGTGCCCCCGCGGGCGTTGCGATGTATTTTTTTAACGCCGTGGCAATTTTCACTTTTAATTCTTCGGGTAAATCTTTTCTAAAAATAATCGGATCATTCGGAATGGGGCCTGTTAATTTTATAATTTTAATTTTAGAAAACACATCGGGATGCTGCGTTTTAATAAGCTTGCGTGCATCTTGGGGGGTGCCATCCGCATCGGTCGGGCCATTGAAGGTGGCGCCCGCATCGACTTGTTTGTTATAGACGGCCATGACCACTGAATCATGTCGGCCGGCAAAGACATGTTCTTTCAACGTGATCTTCTCGGCTTTAAATAAACCAGACGGTAATAAATAGCCCGAGGCCGAGGCCGGATCAACGTAAGCAAATTTTTTGCCATTCAAATCACTAATAGTTGAAATTTTGCTATCAGCACGCGCAATAATTTGTCCGTGATATTGATCACGCCCCTGGTCGGTGACTCGCAGCCGCGCGTCGACCTGATATTTCTCGCGAGCAATAATATAACCAAACGTATTGATCAGGGCCACATCCGCACGTTTTGAACCAAATGCTTCAATGACCGCGATAAAACTGGTGGGCAGTTCGACCGTGAAACTTTCGTCTAATTCTTTTTCAAGATAATTTTGTAAGAGCGCGCCGTTATCTAAAAGTGCTTGGCGATCTTGCGCCGGCACAAGGTAGAACTTGATAGGATTTTTTTTTGAACCTAACTTTTCGTGGTTCGTGCAACCAAGTTGTGCGCCGGTGATAAATAATAATAAAATTAGAATTAAGAATCTTTGCACGCGCTTAGCTTTGCGCTCGTAAAAATTCTTCGGCCGCTTTTCTTGACCCGCGAAAAATAACGTTAGGATTTCGGCGTTCGAAAGATTTTAAATAAAGCGGGTCATAATACCATAAAAGAAGTTTTTTAATCCAGACCTGGTGTAAATTAAAATCATTTTTCTGATCACTTAACTGAATAGCATTTAATAGATCATGCTTGATTTCTTCATAACGTTCAAAACCAAGTTTACCCGAAATCATCTGCAAGGCTTTTTCGTACCGGGCGTAAGCCTTCACGCGCTCAGTGGGTGATAAATCAAGCACATACTCTTCCAAAATTACTTGCACGCGGCTTTCGATTGGCTCTTCAAGGTAAATTAAAGGCGACGCGCGCAACTGATTAAAGAAAGGCTCGGGCTGCGCCGTCTTACCAATCATGCGGCTTTCATCTTCAATCACGATCGGAAGCTTTCGCCCTTCGGCTTCAATCAATAATAGCTCTTGCGCCAATTGATTTTCGTAATCGGCTTGAGCTGGCTGAACTTCGCTGTGTTGACCAAACGCCGAACCGCGGTGGTGCGCAAGCTTTTCAAGGTCAATGGCCGGATGAAAAGATTTAACTCGGTCGATTAGTTTTGTTTTACCACTGCCAGTGGGCCCCGAGATCACAATCATCGGCTGCACGCTTAAACGATTCATTTCGTTGATTAAGTACTGTCGAAAAGCTTTGTAGCCGCCGGCAATGCGCGGAAGGGTCATACCCAGTTGGCTTAACCAGCTTTGAGAAATTTGTGATCTTTGGCCACCTCGAAAACAAGTTAGTACGGTATTAGAATTCGTTTTAAAAATATTTTCCCACGCGGCTAGCAGCTGCGCTTTATAATCACCGGTCACTAGTTCATGACCGCGGCGAACGGCGGCTTCGTTTCCCGATTGTTTGTAGATCACGCCAATTTCGTGACGGTGCTCGTCGTTCAAAATTGGCAAATTAATTGAACCCGGAATACGCCCTTGAGCAAACTCAACCTGGGCGCGCACATCTAAAATGGGCGTACGTTTTAGAATTATATCTTTAAATTCATTTTCAGAAATGGTTGGCATTGTACTCATTTAACAACCACGGCCGAAGTTTGCGCCGCCACCACTTGGCCAATAAAGGCGGCCGATTTAAACCGTGTTTTTAAAGCGGCTAATACCAGCTCAGCTTTTTCTTTTTGTACCGAAAGTAAAAGTCCGCCACTGGTTTGCGGGTCGAATAATAAAAGCTTTGAAATTTCATCCAGCTGATCTATATCGACGGCGTCAGAAACATAATCTCTATTCGAGCGATGGGCTTTCGTTAAAAAACCTTTTTCTAAAAAAGATTTTGCCTGCGGAAGTACGGGCACGTCAGACGCATTAATGAAAAAAGTTTTATGACTGGCCTTAGCCATTTGCATACCGTGACCTAATAATCCGAAACCAGTAATATCAGTAGCGGCGTGAATGGCATCCGCTAATTCAGGTCTCAATAAATCAATGCACGCATTGACTTGAGTCATCGAGGCGATGGCTTCGCTGATTTCACTTTCGCTTACCTCGCCGCGTTTAAGTGCGGCGGTTAAAGTTCCGGTTCCTAGCCCTTTAGTTAAAATTAAAAGGTCGCCAATCTGCGCTTTATTATTCGACCAAATTTTTTCGGGGTGTACGTAACCCGTGACCGAAAGGCCAAACTTAAGTGTGTCATCGTCAATCGAATGCCCGCCCACCAGGGGCACGTTCACTTCCGCCAAAAGATCGCACGCACCTTGCAAAACTTCGGCGATAATTTCATTTGATAATGTTGCAGTCGGAAAAGCTAAGATGGCCATCGCCGTTTGCGGAGTGCCACCCATCGCGTACACATCACTTAAAGCATTCGCGCAGGCCACCTTACCAAATGTATAAGCAGAATCTAGAATAGGCGTAAAAAAATCTAACGTCTGCACTAAAGCTAATTGATCGTTCACTTTGAAAATTGCGGCGTCATCAAAAAGTGATCCATCAACCAGCAAAGAAGAATTCGTTGGCGGAAATTGAACTTGGCTTAATATCTTACGAAGTTCTATCGCCGAAACTTTAGCGGCACAGCCACCTTTTTGTACGGTCTGGGTCAATTTAACGGGCGTCGATTCCATGGGAGGTAAAATAGGCTTTCGCTTGCGTTAGCGCAATTGAATTTAGGAAGCGTCAAAAGCTTTGACGTTTTTTCAATGACCAAAAAAGCTCCGCCGTTGATTCTGTTTACAGCCGGGCAGGTTTAAATAGCATATTTTGCTATCAAGAAGGGCCTCAAGTTGCAGGATATAGTTTTATGAAAACAAATATCATCGTTATGCTATTTTGCTCGGTTCAAGTGGTCGCTAGCGCCCAAGTGGCACCCAAACCTGATTTACCGGCTTCGGCCGCTAAGGCGTTTAAGCCCATTCCGGAAGATCGCTCTAAATGCGTTAACAAAGTGCCGTTCGCGAAGTGGTTAGAGGCCTTTAAATCCGAAGCCCTTACGCAAGGAATAAGCGAAGAAACGTTACGGCTTGCCAACGATCAATTTCAAGTGGATCCAAAAGTTGTCGAAAAAGATCGAGCTCAATTTAAATCCAAGTCAGTTTTTGGCCAAACGTTCTTAACATTTTCAGACCGTATGGCAACTGACGGTCGTAGAGATAAGGCGATACAGCTTGCCAAAAAGCACGCAAAAACTTTTAGCGAAATTGAAGCTAAGTATGGGGTTCCAGCGGCACCCCTTTTATCTTTTTGGGCTCTGGAGAGTGATTTTGGCGCGTCGACTGGAACATTTCAAATTTTAAGATCGGCAGTCACTTTGGCTTACGATTGTCGTCGTCACGAAATGTTTCGTGAACAGGCTTTCAGCGCGCTTAAACTCGTAGAAAAAAAACATATTAAGCCCGACGCTGTAGGTAATTGGGCGGGCGAGCTTGGTGGTCTGCAATTCATGGCTAAAGATTATCTTGAATCAGGCGTTGATCACGATGGTGATGGAAGAATTGACATTGTTGGTAGTATTCCGGATGCGTTAGCTACGGCTGGGCAATTTTTAAAATCTAAGGGTTGGAAAAAAGGCCAAGCGTGGATGCGTGAAGTAATCGTACCTGAAGTTATGCGATGGGAAGAAGCCACGATGGAAATTAAAAAGCCAGTTTCGGCCTGGGCCGCACTGGGAGTAAAGCCCGCCCAAGGGGAATTCGTTAATGAACTTAATCTACCGGCATCGTTATTGTTACCGATGGGCCGTTTAGGTCCGGCATTTTTAGCTTATCCCAATTTAGATGCATTACTAGGATGGAATGAATCTTTAGTTTATTCTACAACGGCCGCTTTTCTAGCTACCCGGATTGTGGGAGCAAAGCCAATGCAACGGGGCAGCGCTAATTTAAAAACATTGGCCCTCGGTGAAGTTATGGAATTGCAAAAACTATTAAAATCGAATGGTTACGAGCCCGGTGAACCCGACGGAAAAATCGGAACGGGTACGCGCTCGGCCGTGCGAGCCGCGCAACTTAAATTAGGCTTACCGGCCGATGGTTATCCTTCGGAAGAATTACTTCTAAAGATGCGAAACAAATAAAAATGTGGCTGCAACAAATTGGCTTTTGCCGCCATTTTTTATTTTGCCGTTGTTTGATTTGACGCATAAGCCATCGCCAGTTTGAATAACCTCATCGCCTTGGTTTTTGATTAACTGGATAATATCATTTTGCTGACCCGAGGCCGCTAGCCCAAACGTTAATTTAATAAATTTCATCTTTTAATGTCCTGTCGCTAATTCTACGGTGCGATTAAAAACTAAGGCCCCCGGCTTTGAATCGACTGAATCTAAACAGAAGTATCCAACGCGTTCGAATTGATAACGTTGTTCAACCTTAGCGTCGGCTAAACCTTTTTCAAGTTTGGCATTTTTAATCACTTGTAACGAGTCGGGATTCAAATTCGATTTAAAATCTTTTCCTTCCAGAACCACGTTAGGATCTTCAACTGAAAATAATCGACCGTAAAGTCTTACTTCGGCATTAATACATTCGCTAGCCGAAACCCAGTGCACGATGCCTTTAACTTTGCGTCCGTCAGACGTGGGCTTTCCGCCCAAGGTGGCAACATCATAATCACATCGCAATTCTTTAACTTGGCCTTTCTCATCTTTAATAACTTCTTTGCACTTAATCACGTAAGCGTTGCGCAGCCGAACTTCTTTACCGGGCCCCAGTCTGAAAAAATCGGCGGGTGGATTTTCCATAAAATCGGAAGCATCGATATAAATTTCTTTTGTGAATGGCAAAGTGCGTTTACCCAATTCAGGTTTTTTAGGATGCACGGCGGTTTGCACTTCTTCTCGGTGTGCCGCCGGCAAATTTTCAATAACAACTTTTATTGGATTAAGCACAGCCATTCCCCGGTGCGCCACTTCATCAAGATGGTCGCGCACGCAGCCTTCAAGAATTTCGTAATCAATTAAGCTTTCGGCTTTCGCTACGCCAATGCGCTTAGCGAATAATTGCAACGACTCGGGCGTATAACCGCGGCGGCGAATACCTGAAATAGTTGGCATGCGCGGATCATC
>JACMNA010000066.1 GCA_014378765.1 Bdellovibrio sp.
ACCGCGCCGTCAGCTCTGATCCGCAACAAGTTGAAAAAATGGCTTCGGCTTTGGTACGTGGTTACATTAAATCGGGTATTCTTTCGTGCGCCAAACATTTTCCGGGTCATGGCCACACGATTATTGATTCGCATGAAGAAATGCCGGTCGAAGAGGCCACGCTCGAGCGTTTGAACGCGGTCGAACTTGTTCCCTTTCGCAAAGCCTTACGCAGTCGCGTTGACATGGTGATGACTTCACATATTTTATTTAAAAATGTAGATCCAAAGTGGCCCGTTACCCTGTCAGAAATATTTTTAAAGAAAATGCTACGCGACGAATTAAAATACCGCGGTCTAATTATTACAGACGATCTTGATATGAAAGCGATGGCGAAGCACTACGACAAAGCGCAAATACCAATTCGCGCCATGCAGGCGGGCGCCGATTTACTTTTGTACTGTAATGAACCCGCCTCTCCGCCAATTGCAATTGAAGGAATGATCGAGGCCGTTGCCCAAGGGCAATTAAGTAAATCAGATTTAGAAAAATCTCACGCGCGCATTTTAGAAGTTAAAAAATTAAAATTACTTTCGCCAGACCCGCGCCCAATAGAAGAAGCGATGGAAGTTATTGGCTGCGATGAACATCGTTATTTAGCCGAGTGTATCGCCCAAGGTAAAATGCCCGAAGGTTTGTTAGAAGAAAATTAAAACTGTTATTTGACCCTTTGTAAACGTGTCGATTTCAAGCTCACCCCAGTAATATTTTCACCGGGGATTTACAGCAATCACCGCCAAAACTCATAGGCCTCAGGCCCCCATATGGGCTCTTCGGCCCTTGGTTTGTATAGTTCTATACTCACTGAGGTGTTTTATGTCGAGCCACACTAATTATATTGATATTTACGGAACGCAAAACGAAGAGTCATCGAAGTATTTTGGACTTTCAATGGTACTTCACGCGGCTTTAGTTATCGGAAGCTTTTACGTGGTTATTCCGACTTTAGAAAAATTAAATAAAGAAGTTATTACGATTGAACTTCAATCGAGTGAAGAAGCTTTGGTTCCACCACCATTAAAAACTTTAGCTCCCGCTGAAGGAGAAAAAATAGTGGCCACGAAAGGTGCTGAACAAGTTTTAGCTCCAGCCCCTAGCGCACTGATAGAGGCTGAAAAAGCGGCCGTGATTGCGGCCCCTGTACCGAAAGCTATTATTTCCAAAGCGAAATCAGCGCAAATAAAAACTCATACCGGTGGTGCGGCAGGCCCCGCAGCAGTAGTTAAAAGCGCGCCTTCACGAGCGGGCGTGCCTGAAACGCTTGAAGACATCGCGGCACCCGATTTAGATACCGATGGCGTTGTAGCTGCTCAAGTAGGAAACCTGGGCGACAACGAATTTGAAAATGAATTTAAAAAAGTCGATCATTCAAATGCGGCGGCCATCATGGCTGAAAAAGCTGTACTAGACGAAGAAACAAAACAGGTCGCCGACGAAAAAGATGCGGCCCTACAAGCCATCGAAGATCAAAATCGCGCGAAAGCTAAAGCCATGGAAGATGCATTGGCTGCAACCAGAAATAAAAATGCAGCCTCGCTTGCCGAAATGAAAGCGACTGAACAAGCCGCCGCGCAAAAAGCTGCGCGCGAAGCCCAATTAGCGGCCGCCGCTGCCGCCGAAGCCGAAGCCGCACGAAACAAAGGGGCCGGTGAAAATGCCGCGTCTGAAGGTCGTGGTAACGGGAGCGAAGGCGAAGACCAAGCCAGTGCGGTCGTTGCTGGTGAACCGAATGGCGTTCGTTCACTTGATCAACTAAAGCAAATTCCGGGTAATCCAAAACCACAGTACTCGAATGAAGAACGTCTTCGTCGTCAAAACGGTGACGTGGTGTTTTACGCATTCATTACAAAAACCGGCAGCCCCACGCAATTTAAAATGGTGCAATCTACTGGGCATCGTAATTTAGATGTTAAAACTTTAGCGGCTTTAAAAAAGTGGAAGTTTTATCCGGGGCAACAAGGTTGGGTCGAGATTCCATTTAAGTGGGATTTAAAAGGTGGCGTTCAAGAAATGCCAGCTTCGCTGCGTCGCTTCGGTGCTAGAAATTAAGTTCGCCGTGCGCTCAACAAATTAAAACGAAAAGAGCCCACATTTCTGTGAGCTCCAAGCGGTACAATATTTAATCGAAAAATAAGCTAATCGATCTACTAGCTAATTCAAGACCTAGTCGCCGAATAAAGTCTTTTTAGTCTTTGTAGAACCTTTAGTTCTTAAAGCGGCTTTTCTTTTTGCGCCAGCGCGGGCTACTTTATGCTTACGGATGATTTTAGTTCTTTTTGTTTTAGATGCCATTTATTACCTCTGTGTTGTAAGGGTCTATCAAAAAGGAATAGCCAAGTCAATGGAGTGCTTATCTTCTGATCTTTCGGCCACATTCTGCATATAACCGTAATGAAGTCCAAATTGGGGCCCGGCAAAGCCCAAACCGCCCGTTACGTAGTTCTTTTGAACAACATTATTGTTTTGGTAACCAAGCCGAATAATTATCCAATCGTTCATATAAGTTTCTATGCCACCCATGTAAACTAATTTATTGGTTTTATTTTCGGGAGCACTTTCGATGTCGAATCGAAAGCGTATAAAACTTAAATAGGTATAGTTTAAACCAGCGCCAAAAGTTTTTTGCACCTGAAGTGGCGGAGCCAGCTCTGTTTCGCTTGAAAAAGCGCGGTTGGTTACAATTCCGAAACCAAAATTTTGCGTGGGCATATAGGCTATTGCCACTTGCCCAATTGTTTGTTGAAACTTTTTGCTTTGACCCGTAATCAGCTGGTCGTACTCAACCAGCGAAACATTCAAGCCAACCGAAAAAAAATGACCAAAGTTATGGGCTAATATCAATGCAAGTTGCTGCGTGCTTAATAAAGCCGATTCATTTCTTACGAAAGCTAAAGCCGCCGGAAATAAAGCTTCGCGGCCGTTATCAGCAATGGTGATTCCCCATTGATCTTTGGAATAATTAACTGAGAAAAATTTTGAATTCATCTGCGATACAATCGCGGGGTTTAACAAAATACTATCAACCGGTTCAATGACCCCCCGACCACTTCCGCCCGTGGCCGTTGATACGGCGCCAGCGGTGTAAACTGTTGCGGCCGTTGCGCTGATTACAAAAGAAAATGAAGTTAGTAAAACTAGTAGAGTTTTTTTTATCATGAAAAATACGCTAACAGAGCCAATTTGAAAAAACCAGCCGTTTAATTGCGAATACAGATGCTAGCGTACTGCGCGCAGCGCCCTAGCTTGCGTGCGTTGTCACCAATGGCCGCGCCAGAATAAGATACGCCCATAAAAGAAAATCGACTTAAATAACATTCTTTGGTTGCATCGTACTGCACGCCAATATCGGCACCATCAGTCGTTAAGCCAACCGTTGGCAAATAGCACTCCTTAACTTTCGGCACCAAGCAAAGAGCATGCGACGTGCGATCATTCGGCTGATACCCCGCCCCTTTACCGTAAAAAACTCCAATATTCCATTCGCTTTCTGAGTAATGCCGACGCAATTTTTTTATCTGAATCGCATACGCCGCGTTTTGCATATCCGTGGCGATAAGGGGCGCGCAGCCCGCCTCATCCGGTTTGGCATTGTTCCAGTGCGATTGCTTCATGATAACAAAGTTTTCGCATGACCAATTACCTATGCCCAGTGAACCGTCTTTCGATAAGTTTGTTTCGGTGACGAACTTTAATAAATTTTCTTTCCATCCTGCCTTAGCACTGTTCGTCTCAAATTTTAATTCATAACCACGACCGAAAGCTTTCGATTTTTCTTTTAGATCGGACCGCTTGGGGTCGTTGAGGCTTTGATCTTTCACTCCGGATGCATTTGGATTTCCGTAGGTAACTGCTAAAATGACTTGGTCTGAACCGCCCGAGTTAAATCTTTTACGAACCTGATCAGCATACTGTTCGCCCGCGCCAGTGCTGTCGTCAGCATTGGTGACCGCCGCGAAAGTTTCATCAACCGCATTCACGTAACTAAAAGAAGTCATGATGGGTTTCGGTTCGGTTTTACCGTGCAAGTTATAAACGAAAGGTCCTTCGGATAACACGACACCACCCGGGCCATACATAACACTCTTGCTAAGCTCAGTTAACATTTCGTCTGACTTAAGCGACGCGGGCTCAACGTAACCATCACGACCCGGAAGCAAAACACTATTGGCTGGTTGAATTTGATCGAGCACGACACTTAAATCTGATTTTTTACGAACCGCAAATTGAATGAAACTATCTGAATTAACGGTTGAATGGGCCAGCACATACTGAATTTGCCCTGGCGTAATAACTGTAGCCGGATAATTAGGAGTTAAATTTTTGCCCACGTACCGCAAAAATTCTGAACGTAATTTAGCGCCCGCCTTAATTCCACCCGCGCCTGTTGCGTCAAAAAAACCTTCGTTCACGCCAATCTTAAGCCCATGCAGCCCAGGGTTTCCGTAATTATTTAAATTATCGCCCGAACAAGAATTATAGGAGATTGTGTCAACGACGACGTCAAAAGCAAAAGGGGCTTTTTCCACGATTGAATTATTAACCGATTGAGAGTCAGTGCTTTTTCCTAATAGACCCGTGTTTTGACGAACTGTACAATTTTGAAAACTGACAATCAAAACGGTTAATAAAAATATTAAAGCAAAACTTTTCACCAATTTCATAGTAACACGTTCCGTTAGCTTTCGCCTCTTACGATTTTTTGCACTCAACTTCTTGTCTCAGTATGATATATTTCGGGGATGAAAACATTCCTTACCTTGACGATTGTCCAGCTGGCTAGCCTATTTTGTTTTGGATTTGTTCTGCCCCTCGACGTGGTGTTAAAGAAAAATACCGAGCTGTCCGGCAGCCACATTATTGCGGTCGAACAAGACGTTATTTTTAAAGATCCCGTGCAGGATCTAGTCATTCACGAAAGTTGGCTTATTGAAGGTGATAAAAATTTAAAATTAACAGCCACCGGAATGGGAGATTTAAAAGATAGTTTTCATTACGTAGCGCTTTACAATAATAAAAACAAAACCTGGCTCAGTGGAAAAAATAAATTAACCGAAGCGGCCAGCCTTGAATTTTTTGAGCGCTTCTTATCAGTTCGCTCTTTGGCTTCTTATAAAAATTTGATGAGCGACCTGGGCTTGCACCACGTCGTGCGCCTAAGTCGTGCGGGCGGCGCCATTAGTTTTGCGGTGGGCGAACTCAGCCCCGTGGGCACGCCGCGCCCCCAAATATGGATTGGCCAAGATACATTTCAACTTAAAAAAATGCGTACCGTGGGCGCCGCTGAAATTTCTTTTGATGATTATGGAATTTTTGGATCCAGTTTACAATATCCCAAAAGTAAAAAAGTTGAATGGAGTGGAAAAACCGTTTTAATTAAAGTTCGCTCAATTAACCCTAAAGCGAATGCGACCCTTAGTTCTTTTTATCCGCAAAACTTAGATCAATCGACCGATGTTTTAGTATCCAATCGTAGCGCGACCGGTCTTATGATCGAAGAGTTTTACAAGAGGTTTAGATGACCGTACGCCAACTGGCGCATGTCGCCGTTGATGCGCCTTTAACTGAAAACTTAACTTATCTTCAAAACGACAGTTGCCCCGTAATTCGAGGCGATGTCGTTGATGTTCCACTCGGAAAAAGAACCGTTAAAGGCATCGTTATATCAGTTAGTGAGTCTGAAGCCGCCGCCGAAGATGATGCCTATGAAATAAAAACCGTCAAAGCCATTGATATAGAGTGGCCAGCGCTGACCGACCCGTTTTTAAAATGGCTGGAATGGGTTTCTGATTACTACATCTATCCTTTAGGTCGAACGCTGCAACTTTGTTTTCCGCCCTTAAGTAGGCCAAAAAAAATTCGTCAATCAAATCGCCCGCCGGTTGTTCCGGTGTTAGAAAAAGTTAAACTTCATCAGCTAACCGAGGAACAAAAATTTTGTCTGGAGGCCATTAAAAAAACCAAAGGGTTTGCCACTCACCTGGTTCACGGCGTAACGGGTTCAGGTAAAACCGAAATATATTTGCAGCTGTTTGAAAAAACATTAAGTGAAAATAAGCGGGGTCTTTTTTTATTGCCTGAAATTTCTTTAACGCCGCAATTGATTCATCGTTTTGCAGAGCGATTTGGCGACCAAATTGCGGTTTTGCATTCACAGTTAACCGATCGCGAGCGCACAACGCAGTGGTGGGAAATAGCCGAGGGTCGTAAAAAAATATTAATCGGCGCGCGTTCGGCCCTTTTTTGCCCGATCAAAGATTTAGGATTAATCGTCGTTGATGAAGAGCATGAATCAAGCTTTAAGCAAGATGAAAAATTAAAATATAACGGCCGTGACTGCGCTATTATGTTGGGGCGTTTTATGAATTGCCCCGTTATTTTGGGCTCCGCAACCCCTAGTCTTGATACTTGGAAAAATGCGGTCGAGGGTAAATACCATTTGCACCAATTAAAATCACGAGTTGAAAATCGTCCGCTGCCCGTTATCGAAGTCATCGACATGCGTTTAGAAAAAGATCTTGAAAAAAAATCAGCTGAGAAACCTTTTTGGCTTTCGCAAAAACTTTACAATGAAATGAAAGTAAGCCTTCAAAAAAAAGAGCAAGTTGCACTTTTGCTAAACCGGCGCGGTATGGCCCAAATGGTTTTTTGTCCCGGGTGTGGTTTTTCGATTGAATGTCCAAACTGCGATATCAGCCTTACGTTACATGGCAACACGCATATGGTTTGCCACTACTGCGACTATCATGAAAATTTTAAAACTAAATGTCCTGATTGTAAACAAAGCGACATGATCGTGATGGGGCTGGGGACTGAAAAAGTTGAAGAAGATTTAAGAAAACTATTTCCAGAGGCAAAAATCGCCCGCGCTGATCGCGATGAAGTGCAATCGCGACTCGACATGGAAGAGCTTGTACAGAAAATGGAAAATCAAGAAATCGATATTCTAATCGGAACCCAAATGATCGCAAAGGGGCTCGATTTTCCACACTTGAAATTGGTGGGTCTTTTGCTTGCCGATGTCAGTTTTAATTTGCCAGATTTTCGCGCCTCAGAAAAAAGTTTTCAGCTGATGACTCAAATGAGCGGGCGCTCGGGGCGGCACGTTGGCGTTGACGATTTGCCCGGCAAAGTCGTTATTCAAACTTACAATACTTCACATGAATCCGTGTCTTTTGCCCAGGCTCACGATTACGAAGGCTTTGTACAGACCGAATGTATTCATCGCAAACAATTGAATTATCCACCTTATCATAAACTAACGGCGTTGCGTATTCAGTCACTTGAATTAGAAAAGACGCGCTCAACCGCCTACAAATTGGCACGGCGGGCGCAAGCCATCAAAGAAAAGTTTAATGCCTTTGATCAAGTCGAAGTCTTAGGTCCAGCTGCGGCCCCGATTGCTAAATTAAGAAACCAGTTTCGGTATCATGTCTTATTTAAATGTCCGCAGCCTCAGTTGTTAAATCAATTTGTTCGAAAGGTGATGGGCGACAATAAATGGATACCCGCGCAAGTTAAAGTGCTCGTGGATGTTGACCCACTCAATTTGTTATAAAATACTAGTTAGATGATAAAATGCCCACAGTGCGGTTTAGAAGTATCTAACCTCGTGCCATTACAATTGGACGTGCGCACTCGTATTAAAAAAATGGATCCTGATTTTCCGTTAATTGACGAAGTTTGTCGGTCCTGTATGACTGAAATGCGTAAAAAAGCTTTTAGCGCTGGTGGAGTTTTATTATCTCAACAGCGCGCGAAAGATGACCGTAAGAAAAAACTTTGGCAGGCCCGAGTTTCACTAGTTAAAAAAGGTCACGCCTTTATGGCCGGAAATTTATATTCGGAAGCCGCTGTATCATATGAAAAATATTTAAAATTACTAGAAGTCGTTTTCGATGCGCAACCCGGAAATTTAACGCCCGAAATTTTAAAAGAAGCGGCCCGTACCGCCGAGCTTACGGTCATTGCCGGCGTTTATTGGGATCTCATTCGTATTTATGATACCAGCGACAAATATGGCGATCGGCAAAAGATGGCGGCCCGCCAATTATCTAGATTTATTTCTTACACTCCCATTTACCCTGATCTAATTAAAAAGGGGCAAATATTTTTAAAACAAGCGCGCCATCCAGAAATTATAAAAGCGTTCTTGGCCGGAGCAAAAAAGAAAAAAGGTGGTTGCTTCATCGCGACTTCAGCTTTTGAAGACCCGTACGCCGTTGAAGTTCTTAGTTTGCGGGTTTTTCGCGACCATCGCCTTAAAGCTTCACCGTTTGGTCGTAAATTTATTTATTTCTATTACAAAACATCTCCACCGATCGCGTGCTTTGTCGATAAGCACGCTTGGCTCAAACCATCTGTCAGAGCGATTTTGCGCTTTGTGATCAAATGCGTTAGTTAGGTTTTTCACTCAGTTTTTCTTGCAACATCCCAGTTACTTGCGGATCGTAGGCTATGCACATCTACGATTACATCATCATTGGAAGCGGCCTAACGGGATTAACAATCGCCAAAAAAATTCACCAAGAAACTGAGAACATCTTAGTACTTGAAGCGCAAGATTATGCGGGAGGCAGTAACCGCGCCGTCACTTTAAATGGCCTCACGATTAACAACGGCCTGCGTTTTTACCCAGCCACCGAGCTCAGCGAAAAATCAATGTCATTTTTAGAAACTCAAGTAGGCCAAGAAGTAGTCGCCGACCCAATCGAGAATCATCCAGAAACTTACGAAGCTCACGGCTTTAAACCTTTCGTCGGTTTCGGCGAAAATCCGCCGGCTTTTTACGATCAACTTAGTTATTTTCTAACGCAGAAAGAATTACCATTAACGACCGAGCCCCACGAGTGGATGCAAATTCTGCAATCAGATTTGCAAGATAAAATTCAAACGAAATCAATTGTAACTAAGTTTGTTTTCGAAAATTTAGAATCTGGCGCCCCCGCTTTAACTCACGTTTTGGTAAATGGTTCTAAAACAATTTACGCCCGTAATTTTATTTACGCCGCGCCTTTAAAAGATTTAGGTTTATTATTGCCCGATGACATTTTAAACCAACGCGCTAAAGCCAAATTAAAAAAATCAAAAGCATGGCAAGCCGTCTGCCTTGATTTATTTCACACCGCGCACGTCGAAAAAGAAAATATGTTTATTTTAAACGGCACAACCGACGACGATATCGGCCCGTGCGTCGGGCGCTTCTTCGCTGCGCCCGAAGGCCAAATCTCGCAGTGGATTAGTTTCATCGAATCCGAAGTAGCCGAAGATACTGAAGCAATCGGCCACGTTCTAAAAAAAATGAAGCGCCAAATTAAGCGGGCCTTTCCTGACGTCAGCGATTCAATTAAAAAAGAAAGAATTTTCGTAACACCAATTCTTTCGGGTTCTGACATGAAATTAACGGCTAGCAATACCGTGCCTAAAGTGCCCAATCTTTGGGTGGCTTCTTCGCAAGCCTCACCAAGCGCCAATTTATTGGGTTCGTTGCAGCAGGCGCAATTAGTATTAGCCGCACTTGGTTTTGGTTCAGGAATCGAGAACGATACAACAATCCCCGTTTACGAAGAAGATGTCGACGCAGATCTCTAGACAAAAAGTCTATGGGTCTGTTTAAAATCATAGCGCAAAGCTCTTATCTTTATTAAGTCGAAATTTAAATTAACTCGTTGATATAATTAAAGATTTTCGTAACTTTGCATGCTTTTTTAAAAATCCTCGCAGACAAGCATGGAAATCCCCAAGCCAAACCAGCACTTGCCCCGCTTATTCCCCTATGATAACTCTAATCCCCACTATAACACACGACGGGTATTTAACTGGTCTCGGAAAACATCGACGTAATAAAAACGATCGGCGCCGAGCACTCTTAGTCAACATACTAGGCTCTGCCTGTCGGAGGATGAACCAGAAAGGAATTTACATGGCACAAGTTACCATGAAAGAGATGCTCGACGCAGGAGTCCACTTTGGACATCAAACATCGCGTTGGAACCCAAAAATGAAACCGTATGTTTACACTGCACGAGGCGGTATTCACATTATCGATCTTCAAAAAACAGTTGTACGCGCAAATCAAGCGGCTGATTTCG
>JACMNA010000067.1 GCA_014378765.1 Bdellovibrio sp.
TAAGATTCGGTGTTATCGGCGCGAAAACGTGTCTTACAATCTTTACAGTCGACCAGCGGGTCCGAGAAACCATCAATATGCCCTGAAGCTTTCCACACGGTTGGATGCATCAAGATAGCCGCATCTAAACCCACGATGTCACTTCGACGGGTCATCGCGTTCCACCAAATGCGCTTCACATTCATTTTCATGATCGACCCCAGCGGGCCGTAATCCCAACAGCTGCCTAACCCGCCGTAGATTTCCGAGCTCTGAAAAACAAAACCACGGCGCTTAGAAAGACTTACCAGGGTACTAAGATCTTTTAAGTGTCGGATTTGTGCTGCCATGTTTAGGTCTCCCGTTTTGACTCGAGCTTGATTCCCATAAAACCTAGCATTCTTCGAGTGAAAACGGCAAAACTCCATTTCGTTGGCATACAGAGTCAAGGTCGAGCGTGCAGGTTAAAGTTTTCATTCTAAGAATTTAAAAATTTGGCAAAATTTTATGACTGCGGTTCTTTTCGTCGCTTAATGATCGCATTGTGTGCTGATTCGTAAAAATCAAAGGTGCTGCTGTCGGAAGTTTTGATTAGATGTTGGTACATTTTTGTAACCGTCGTTAAGGGGGCGGTGACCGGTACCCCTAAAGCTTCGTAGGCCTCCCAGTCATGGCCATTAAAAGCAAAATAGACTTTTGCAGTTTTGACCGGAACAACCGGTACGACAATGACCGGCTTAGTTTCAACCCAAGTTTGCGTGAGTGGCTCGTTAGGAACTTCGGCTTGGGCCAAGATTTCCGCCGACGAATTGGGCTGATCTTGGGCTTCCTTTGCTTGTACGAACATAAGTTTTGGCTCTACCTTAGGTGCTGGCTCGTGCTTCGGTTCCATTTCTGCAATGGCCGCGGGATCCATCTCGCGAACGCTTTCGGTAATGCGTGTGCTGAGGGGTTCGTCTCTCATTCGTAAACGCATCGGCTCTTTCATTTTTCCGCGGCCCAAAATAAAATACACCGCACTGGCGATGCCGATAAAAATGACTAAAAATAAAAGCAGTTGGCTATTCACGATAAATTCATTATGAAAAGAAGTCTTCGCTTTGTAAAGTGCTCACATTCAATTGTTCTAAATGAGGTAAATCATGGCAGCCAATCCCTTTGACCAACAACAACCCATTCCGGGCGTAAAAAAGATTATCGCCGTGGCTTCGGGTAAAGGCGGCGTCGGTAAAAGCACGGTTGCCACGAACTTAGCATTAGCTTTACGTGAGTACGGCAGCGTGGGCCTACTTGATGCCGACATTTACGGACCCAGTCTGCCGCGCATGATGGGCGCCCGCAATCAAAAGCCCACCGTTTCAGAAGGCAACCGCATCACACCCGTGACCCGCTACGGAATCAAAATGATGAGCATCGGTTTTTTAGTTGAAGAAAGTGCCGCCATCGTATGGCGCGGGCCCATGTTATTTAAAGCGATGGATCAATTTTTTAAAGACGTTCAGTGGGGCGAACTCGATTATCTAGTAATTGACTTACCTCCGGGTACGGGTGACGTGCAACTGTCACTGGTGCAAAAAGTACCGGTTAACTATGCAGTGATCGTAACGACGCCACAAAACATTGCGCTGATCGACGCTAAAAAAGCAATCGACATGTTCGAACGCACTGGGGTTCGTATTGCCGGTGTTGTCGAAAATATGGCGTATATGTTGAACCCAGCCACGCAAGAAAAAATTCAGCTTTTTCCTCGCGGCGAAATTTCGTCATACTTAGAATCTAAAAAAATTCCGTTGTTGGGAGAGATTCCTTTTAACACTTCGGTCTCATTAGCCTCAGAAGCCGGCATTCCCATTGTTGAAAGCCATAGTTCGGGCGTAGAGGCTAAGGCTTTTAATGATATCGCGAAAAAGCTAAATTTAATAAATTAGTAAAAAAGTTAGCGCGCGGCCATTTCGGCGCGCGACTTTTTAAAATCGAGATACTCGTTATAAGTCATGTCATATGTCGTTAACTGATGTTTATCGATTTCAAAAACTTTTGTCGTGATTTCTTTTAAGAAAAAGCGATCATGGCTTACCATCATGACGGTTCCGGGAAATGTCTTGATGGCGTTCAATAAAACTTCGCGTGATTTAATATCTAAATGATTCGTTGGCTCATCTAATACTAGAAAATTCACGGGGTGTGAAAGAATGCACGCTAAAAGCACGCGCGATTTTTCTCCGCCCGATAAAACTGAAATCTTTTTCTCGACTTCGTCGCCGGAGAATAAAAATGAGCCTAGCAAATTTCTAATGAAACCTAAAGTGGCGTTCGGCACACGGCCTTCAACTTCTTGCACGATGGTTTTTTTCGGATCTAAAACATCGAGTGAGTTTTGCGAGAAGTAACCGTATTCGATACTGGGGCCCACGTTACAAATTCCGTTGGTGGCATCAGTTTGACTCGTAATAATTTTTAGCAGCGTTGATTTACCCGCCCCGTTCACGCCGACCACGGCGACGCGGTCTTGGCGCTTTACAAGGCCTGTGGCATTTGCGAACACTTGTTTTTCGCGGCCGTCTTCTAACTTGTAAACCTTAGTTAGGTTTTGAAATTTGACGACTTCATCGCCACCGCGTGGGGGCTCGGGCCACACGAAAGCCATCGCACGGTCTTCCATCGGCACTTCAATGCGATCAATTTTTTCTAATTTTTTAACTCGTGATTGCACTTGCGCCGCATGCGAGGCGCGGGCCGCGAAGCGCGCGATAAATTCTTCTTCTTTAGCTAACATGTCGTCTTGGCGGGCGGCCGCCGCAATTAACTGTTCACGGCGCACGGCTTTCTCACGGTCGTAGAAATCGTAATTGCCACCGTAAGTTGTCATCGTGCCGTTGGCCACCTCAACCACTTTACTGACCAGGCGATTCATAAATTCGCGGTCATGCGAAGTCATTAACACCGAGCCTTTAAAGTTTTTCAGCCACCCTTCAAGCCACACAATTGATTCAACGTCTAAGTGATTCGTCGGCTCATCCATCAATAAAACATCGGGCATTAGTAACAAAATTTTTGAAAGGCTGACGCGCATTTTCCAACCGCCACTGTATTTGCCAACATCGATTTGCATATCTTCTTTGGCAAAACCAAGTCCACCCAATATTTCTTGCGCGCGTGATTCTAAATCGTAGCCACCCATTGCTTCAAATTCAGCGTGCAAGTCACCATAGCGTTCAACCACTTTCATCATTTCGTCTTCGCCTAAATTTGGATCTTGCAATTTTTCTTCAAGGCGAGCAATTTCAGTTTTAATACTTTCTAAATTTCCGGCCGACAGCACTTCTTCTAGAACAGTGCGGCCCTTCATCTCTTCGATGTTTTGTGAAAAATAGCCCAGACGAATTTTGTCGGGTTTGCTAATTGCGCCCTGATCAACTGATTCTTCTTCCATCAATAACCGAAAAACCGTTGTCTTGCCGGCACCGTTAGGGCCTACTAATCCGATTTTTTCGCCCGGATTGATTTGAAAAGAAGCTTGCGCGAATAAAATTTTAGAGCCCTGTTGTTTTGTAACCGCGTTAAATGCAACCATGGAATAGTTTTATGTAATTGCTAGACTAAAGTCACTTCCTTTTATTTGTCGGATCAATCAAAATAGAACTATGAAACAAACTCTCATTCAAGTTGCGATCTTATTTGTTGGTCTTTCTTTTCAAAGTTGCGCGCACGTTCCGCACGAGCGTGCCGTCGCAAGCCTTAATCCAAGCGAGATTGATTCACTTTGGGTGCAAGTCGGAAAGAATAAAGATTCGATGGTGCGCAGTAATGCCGTTCACTTTTGGGCTTGGATGGCCGCCAACGGAAATGAAAAATTTGGAAACGTTTTAGCTCACCGAGGCCCAGTCACGGGCGATCCGCACTTTTTTAATTTTGGCGACATTCATAGTGAGGGCGGAAGCTCGGGCCTAGCATTAATTGATATCGACGACGCAGGCTCGGGCCCGTTGCTATTAGATTTTGTTCGCTACTCATTATTTGTAAAATATTATCTTCAACAAAAATCAGCGACAGAAAATTTTGAACTGCTGCAGTCACAAATGTTTAGCGCCTACCGCGACGGCTTAGCCAAAAACAAGCGCTCCATGCCCCTAGTTCTGCAAACGGCCGTTCAAAAAAGCCGAAAAAAATTAGAGAAAGAACACGCAGCGTGGGTTAGCGAATTTCTAGATGATATTGCACACGAAGATTACGGTTTAAGAAAAAAAGCCTTAGACCTTGATGATCTTTCGAAAATTAGCCCCGACGACGCGGACGCCGCTTACCAATTAGAAAAGCAGCTGTTAGCCGAAAATAAGTTATTAAAAATTTACGACATTGCCCACACTAAAAATAAGTCAGGCAGCAGCGCGGGCCTAAATCGTTTTTGGTTTTCAATTTTGGCTTTAAATGAATCGCACCAAATTTTAGAGTGTAAACAATTAACCAAGCCTGCCACTGAGTATTACGAACCTCAGCTGGCAAGTGAACCGCGCATCGACAAAGTACTTAATTCATATTCTGACTTTCGCACGAAAGATAATTTTGTGATGATACTAAATTCTTTAGCGTACTGGTGTCGTCCGCGCGAATTCAAATTATTGAAGCGCGGCCAAATTGAAAAACTGGCAGTACCGGAAACTAAAGAGCTCGCACTCTACTTCGCGCACTGGTTAGGGGCCAAGCAAAGCTTGCAACCCGCAGGCGCGGGCTTGCAAGCGCAGTTGTCTAGCGACAAAACTCTGCTTCAACGTATCAACCAAACTTTGAAAGTCTACGACGC
The DNA here is from genome assembly GCA_014378765.1 of Bdellovibrio sp. Taxonomy (GTDB): domain Bacteria; phylum Bdellovibrionota; class Bdellovibrionia; order Bdellovibrionales; family Bdellovibrionaceae; genus Pseudobdellovibrio. The sequence continues at coordinate 4,781 of JACMNA010000067.1, forward strand.
CGAAATGGATCGCCTGTCCGTTCGAAAATAACTGCATTACTAGTATTGTAATTCACACATTTCACCGTCTCAAAATTAGAATTGATTCATCACGATTCAATTCTTCGCGCTATTTTGATAATCAAAAAAATAAAATGGAAAACTTGATGTAGGTCGAGTTATTCTTATTTCAAGCAGATGATTTCAAGGAGGTACGTGTGAAGAGAAGAATCTTTAATCACAACGATAAAGTTCCAAAGTGAAGAAGAATCCCAATAAAATATCTTACAAAGGAAAGGTCCTTGTCTATAAATCTTTTAACGAAGAGGAGGCACTAGCGGACTTTTAACGTACGGATAAAACCGTGCACTTCCTTTGCCTCAAGGCAAAGCCTGTGAAAACAGGTGACGCAAAGCTACAGGGGCTCTTGTCGAAAGACGGTGCCAGCCAGCTGCCAAAGGGTTAAAAAACCTCGCGGTGTGAACTGCAAATGGAAGTTAAAAACTGTTCTAAAAATTATATCATGGATTGGTTTCATTCCCCTTAACACAAGCATTTCATAGATGAATCGCTTGTGTTTTTTTTTGCCTGAAATGAGCGCCTAAAAGCTACTTCTTAGAAGCAATATTCCGCTTCACCTTTTTTCCACCTGCCACTTTACGATTTTTATTCTTCACGGACTGACTTGAATTCTTTTGCGGCTTTGAATCTTCCAGCGCGGCATTTTCGGGTAATACTAATTTTACGCCTGATTTAATCTTACTTTTTCTAGATAAATTATTTGCCTTGGTCAAATCACTAATTGAAACTTTATATTTCACCGCGATCGATGCTAACGAATCACCCGGCTGTACGATATAAAATTTGCCGACTAACTCGGGCCGCTTTTCTTTTAACGGCGTACGATCCGGTACAAAAATTGACTGCCCAACACGTAACTTTTTCTTACGGGGAAAATCATTAATATCGCGAAGATAAGCGACGGTGGTCTTATAGCGACGGGCCACATTGGCAAAGGTATCGCCCCGACGAATTTTGTAAGGTTGAATTTCATCTTGATCGGCCACGAATTCAACTTTATCGGAAATACTTTCTTTGGCCGCGTTCATTGCCACTTCGTAGCTGCCCGGCGGAATACGTAAGCCCAATATATTTTCTGAATCAAGTGGAGCAATCTCTCCCTTATACTTTGGGTTCAAGGCTTTAAAATCTTCATAGTTGATATTCATTTTTTCGGCCATCAAACGTAAATTGATCGGGTTATTGACGGTAATGTGGTCAAACTCAATCGGGGGTAGATAATCTAATCCTTCAAATCCGTACTTATCTGGATTCTTCGCAATTAATTTGGCCGCGATATATTTTGGAATGTAATCATCAGTTTCGCGCGGCAAGGCGCGTTTGTTTTTAGTTAACTGCCAAAAATCGTGAGTTTTATATTTACGAACTGCGCGATCCACCCGTCCCTCACCCACATTGTAAGAAGCCATTGCTAAGTACCAAGAATTAAACTTAGCGTAAAGGTCTTTAAAATACTCGGCCGCCGCTTGCGTCGATAAAACCGGGTCGCGACGTTCATCAATTAATTGATCAATTTTTAAATTATAGCGCTTACCCGTGCCGCGAATAAATTGCCAGTAACCCACGGCCGAAGCGTGACTAAAGGCTTGCGAGCTAAATCCCGATTCAATCAGTGCGATGTAAAATAAATCTTCGGGAAGTTTGTTATCGCGTAAAACTTTTTTCATTAAAGCTTCATAGCGAGTCGAGCGTAAAAGATAGCGCTCCATGTGGGGGCGCCCGCGACCTTGAAAGTAATTAATCCATTTATCAACGTTGGCATTAAGCTCGGTCGGAATAATCTCTAATTCTTCGGTTGGAGCCACTACGGGCACATTCGTTACACGAAACTTTGATGGTTCGCCCATCGCTTTTTCAGACGAGGTGATTTCGGTTTTACTTGAATGATGGGCGCAACTGGCCACAAAAAGACTGGCCGTAAGAATTAGAACAATATTTTTCATTAAACCTCACCATCATTTGAATTACTTAATCCTCAGGGTACAAATGATCGCAAGATTTATCAATTTTTCTTAACTCTAACTTACATTTAAACGCGCTTTTAGCCTAAAGGTCTCTGGACCTTCGTCTATCTATTCGGCCTGATCCGTTTTCACCTTACGGCTGACTTCTTGCGTGATTTGTTTCAAATCGGCAATTTGATCAGGTAAGGGTTTTGAGCGCACCAACTGCTGAACCACATCATCCGGCGAAAAACCTAAAAGCTGAAAGTAATCAAACAACTGATTGAGCCTTACTAAAAATTGATTTTGTGTTTTAATCGGAATTTCCTTAATCAGCTCCGACCATTCCTGATCGGCACGGCGTTTTCCGGCCAGGCTTGCACCAAGTAAGTAAATTAAATTTAAAGATTCAGAACCCATTTTACGGTTATCATTTTTTTGAAAAGCTATGTCAATCAGACGCAACTTAGTTTCAACCATTTGTTGAAACTCGGGCTCTTGATGAAGCTTACGCATTTGCTGGAAGAAACTTATTAAAAAGCCAAGTAGCATCAGCGCCGCAATCACCGCGTAAAATAGAATTCGGTGCTGCGAAAAAGAAAATGAACTTTGTGGAAGCTCTAAAATGGGTTGCGGCTTAAACGATTCCGCCGCAGCCACTGCGTCTTTACCCGAAGGCGCAACTGTTCCAACCGAGAGCGCACCGGCGGGACCGCCCGGAGTAATGGTCAAATTTAATTCTTCGGTTGGTTGCGAAATATATTTTTTCTGTTGCGGATCAAAATAAGAAAACTGAAAGGCCGGAATTTTAAGGGGGCCTTCCTTGCGGGGAATAATTAAAATCTCAAACTCTTTATAGCTTTGCCCGTCTTTAAAAAATTTTGATTCGCTTTTGGTATCAAAAACTTCTACGCCTTCGGGCCACGCAATCGCCGGCAGATCAATCATTTTGGCGTTGCCGATTCCTTCAAAGCGCACCTTGATGGAAAATGGTTGGTTCGCCGGAAAAGCTAGACCATCACTTTTAAGACTAACACGATAAGTACCAACGGCGCCCGAAAAACTTTGCGGCCGGCCTTCTTGCGGCAGTGGTAAAACTTTAAGCGTTGATCGCCTAGAGGCCTTCGTCCATTCGTGCAATTGGCCGTAACCAAATTGGGTAGGCAGGCGCACTTTACCTTTTATTTTAAACTCATCGATGACGGCGGTGCCCGCTTTAATCGGAAAAAGCGCGTGACTGGCTAAAAGCGCCCGTTGATAATTAATTCCGTTAACGATGCTTTGAGAAAATTGCAACGACGGCACTTCTTCAATAATTTCTTTCCAAAAGCCTTTTAAATCAGGAAACTTAACCCGGTCGAGTGACTCAAGCTGCCCGCGCGAATAAATGTACCAGTTAGCGGTTATTTGTTCGCCCTCGTAAACTTCGGCCTTATCTAATTCGACGTAAATAAAAAAAGCTTCATTGGTATTTACGTCTAATTTTAGGTTCGGCACTTGCGCATCATTCGGGTTACCGAATACGCCACCCCTAGCGCCGCCCCCACCCCGCATTTGCCCTAATAAACGCTGGCGTTGCTGCATAAGCTGATTAAATAAATCATCGGGGTCGGGCATATTGCCTAATGAGTTTCCGTTATCTTCGTCGTCACCGTACTGCGGTCGGCCTTTTGGTCCTGCGCGCTTTTTGGGTTGCGCATTTCTTAAAGTTTCGTCGACTTTAATTTTAAGGGGATTTGATTTAAATATTTTATTGCCAACTTTCACATCTAAAACCGGAATTAAAAATGTGCCTTCTTTTTGCGGCGAAAATTGATAATCAAATTCTTGCGAGACTGACTTGGTAAATTGGGTCTGCCCGTTAATAATCGACATACCGCTTTGGCTTTGCGTCCCACCCGACCAAGAGTTCAGTAATTCTAGGCCCGGAATATTCGGAATTTGTGGCGCTGACAAATTCACATCCTCGTTGGCCGTAATCGTAACACTTAAGGTAAATGAATCACCGATACCCATTTCATCGCGGTCGACGCGAGCATCCACCCTAACCGTAGGGTCCGTTGCGGCCACTGACATTAAAAATGGAAATAAAAAACAAAAAATAAATATTAAATTTCTACCAGTCTTTTTCATTTTTAGATTCTTTTCTTTCTTTTTTATCGAAATTCGCACGAATTTTTTGTTCTTGGCTGCGAAGCTCGCCTAATATTTTTTTAACGTCGCCCTCGTTCAGCTGGTCGCCCTTAAAAGGCCGTGGTTTGTATTTTTGGCTGCCTTGATCGTGCGGCTTTTCTTTTTGGTCTTTATTTTTGTCGCCGTCTTTATCTTTTTCATCTTTGTCTTTATCTTTATCACCGTCTTTTTTATTATCTTTGTTTTCTTGGTCTTTGCCGTCTTTTTTCTGCTGGTCGCTTTGCTCTTGATTTTTTTTATCTTCACCGCCGCCGCCGCCCTGCTGATTCTGAATTAATAACTCGATATTAGATTTTGTTTCTTTCGAGCTCGGAATAATTTCCAGGGCTGCCTGGTAATGCATAAGTGCGTCTTCAGTTTTTTTAGCCGTTCCGTAATAAGTGCCCAGGTTGTAGTGAATCGCAAACTGCGCCGCTAAATCTTTATTTTTTTCGGCCAGTTCCAAAGCAAGCTGGTAAGATTTCAATGCTTCTTCGGGTTTTTGTATTTGGCTTAAAAGCACCCCAATGTTGGAATGCACGGCGGGTTCAGCTGGAGCCTCTTCTAATATTTTTACGTACTGCTCAAGCGCAGGTTCAACTTGCTGCTGCTTAACCAGACGCGCGGCCATGCGGTCCCGAATAAGCGTTGGAAAGGGTGTAATTTTTGATTCACACGCCGTTAAAAAAATACCCGCAACTAATACCATAAAATTAAGAGGCTTCATGGCGCCCCTTCCATTCGGAAATTACTTTTTTAACGTCATTTAGTAATAAACTTAACATTAACAACAAAGTACCAATCAGCAGTGGCACCGTGAATTTTTCATCAAACTGAGTCATCATGCTGGTTTGAAATTGCGTGCGCTCAAGCTGCCCTAAGTCTTGCGTGAATTTTTTAAGATGATCACCGTTAAAATAAGCGAAGTAAAATTTTCCCTCACCGACGCTGGCCAATTGCGATAAGAAATCACCTTTAACTTGCGTTAAAATTGTTTGGCCCGAGCTGTCTTTTTTAAATCCCGTCATGGAACCAAACTGATCGCGCGACGGAATGGCCGCGCCTTTTTCAGTTCCGTAAGCCATTGTATAGATACGGATATTGTCTTTCGCTAATTTTTTGGCCGTTTCAAGTGCGCCCTTTTCTTGGTCTTCACCGTCTGACACGACTAAAATGGCGCGCGTCGTACGCGAATGTTGATCTTGTGTAACCCCGCCGCGTTCAAAAGCTTCTTTCGCTTGCGCCAACGCGGTTTCGATGTTGGTACCTTGCGTGCTGACGGAATTAATATCTAAAGAATCAATGTACATGCGAAGCGCATTCGGGTCGCTTGTGAGCGGGCACAGTAGTGAACTACTGCCCGCAAAGGCAATAATGCCTACTTTATTTCCGGGCATTAAATCTAAAAGTTTTGAAAGCTCAACTTTCATTTGCGCTAGGCGCGAAGGTTTTACGTCTTCGGCCATCATACTTTCTGATACGTCAGCTAAAATTAGTAATTCAACGCCCTCGCTTTTAACCTCTTGCTGACTTTCGCCTGCTTGCGGCCGGGCTAAGGCAACAACGATAAAAAATATTCCAAGCGCTTGAATAAAAATTTGCAGTCGTCTTTTCTTATACGAAACGCTTTGGGTTAAGTACGCGGCCACCTTGGCTCCGAAAGCTTTATTTAATTTTTTAATCGAAACTTTTTCAAAAAAGAAATAAGCCGCAATTAAAGCCACAATTGAAAACAGCCAGTAGAGGGCGGGCAGATCGCCCCATTTGAAAGCCAGACCTAGCATTTAGGGCCCCACTTTCAGTAAGCTCAACTGCAAACCGCGATAAATTAAAAATAAAATCAGACCTAATAAAGCAAAGTACGGAAAAAATTCTTCGTAGCGCGTGTACTTATTATCTTCAATTTTGGTGGTTTCTAAAGAATTGATTTCTTTAAAAATGCCGGCCAGTGAATCTTCTTTCGAGGCTCTAAAGTATTTTCCACCCGTAACGTCCGCCATTTGCGTTAATAATTCGTCGTTCACGGTGCTTTCAAAGGGCTGGTATCGTTTAACTTTATTGCCAAATAAATCACGCGTGATTTGTGGAATTTGCGTGGGCCCGCTGCGGCCGATCCCGATGGTATAAATTTTTATTCCGTAACCTTTGGCCACTTCTAAACCTGTTTCGGGGTCAATGGTGCCAGAGTTATTTTCACCGTCGGTCATAAAAATCATGACGCGGCTTTTTGCTTGTGAATCTTTTAAGCGCGCGGCCCCGCTGGCCATTGCGACGCCTAAGGCCGTTCCATCTTTAATGCGGGCAGAGGCCGCGGTGGTGATTTTTTCAACCCGGTCTAAAATAAGTTGGTAATCTAAAGTAGGCGGCACTAACGTAAAAGCCTCACCCGCAAAAATGACGACGCCAATTCGGTCTGATTGGCGTTGCTTAATAAAATTAATTAAGGTTTCTTTCGCCGACTCTAATCGGTTGATTGGTTTCATATCTTCAATCAGCATACTGTCAGAAATATCAAGAACGATTACAATATCAAGACCCTCAAGCGTTCGTTTAACCTTCGCATCGGCCCGTTGCGGCCGCGCTAACGCAACAATTAAAAGCAGTAATGAGAACATAAGCAGCGCCTGATTCAGTTTATAAAGTGGAATGCGCCCGCGACCCAGCCACTTTTTAAAAGCTCCAATGTGACTCATCTTTAGAGACGCCCGCGACGTGCGCTTTCGCAGCATCGTTAGGTAAATTAATCCAAACCAAGGAATTAATAATAAAAAGGCTACGGGCTGGCCCCAAAGGTAGTTACTCATACTAAACCTGCCTGATTGCGCAAAACTTCTTGCTGGTCGATAAACCGGTAAAGTTTTTTTGCCAATTCATTTCGTTCAGCCTTCGTCACGGTTTCTTTTCTTTTAACAAGCTCTTCAAACTCTTCCAAAAACTTCTGAACGGTGGCGCGCTGTTTTTTAAATTGCGGCCGGCGCTTTTTCATAAAACGCAAAGCCTGGCCATTATTTAATTCAAACAGTGGTACTTGATAAATTCGTAAAGAAAAAGTTCTAAAAGTTTGTTCTAACTCATCAAGTGGATATTCTTTTTTCTCTAGAGCTCGCATGGTTTTATAAAACTGCAAATCGGGCGATTGCGGAGAGTCATGTTGTTTCAAACCCTCAATTAATCTTTTCAGTCGTATTCGACGGCGCACTTTCAGCACAGCTAATGTTATGGCCGTACCTACTAAGATTAAGAATAAAATAAAATAAATCGGCGGCCACACTAATTTAAGCGGCAAAATGGGGCCAAATGGAGGCGGTGGTTTCCCATCTTCGGTTTTCTCTAACACCGAGGTGACTTGAAATTGTTGCGGACCCAAAACAATTTCATTTGTGCCATCAGTTAAATCTAGGGAGGGAAACTTATACTGCCCGGCACTGTATAAGGTCATATCTATATTAAAACTATTAATGCTTTTGGCTTCGGCCTTCAAAACTTTAACAATTGATTTCTCGTTGGGATTAGTTTTAAAAGTAGCCTTCGTAAAATCAAACGACTTATTCCATTGGCCTTCGCAGTTCAAAATTATGTGGCGGCCCACCGTTAGAGCGGTGGGCGGTAATCCTTCGGCATTTGGAATTTCGGATTTACACGTGATATCTGCCATTAACGTGATTTCTTTCGCTTAAAAAATGCCAAAAGAGATTTATGATACTCGTCGTTAGGTTCAAGGCTAAACGAGCGCACGCCCGAACGCGCCGTCACTTTTTGAAACTGGTCAAAATCGGTTTTAAACTTGGCTTTCATTTCTTCGCGGAAACTGGGGTTTGAGGTGTCTAATAAAATATGCTCGCCCGTTTCAGAATCTTGCAATTCGATCATGCCCACGTCCGGAAATAAAAATTCGGCTTCGTCGGCAATTAAGCCCGCGATCACTTCATGCTTACGCTCTAAAAGGCGCATTGAAGCATCATAGTTTGTAGGCATTCCCTTGGCCGTTGGTGCCCCGCCGTCTTTAAAATCGCTTAATAAAAAAATCGTCGCGCGCTTTTTTAAAACCCCACGCAGGTAATCTAAAGCCGTAGAAATTTTTGTACCTTGGCGTTTCGGCTTGAAATACAAAAGCTCTCGTAAAATTCGGTAAACTTGGGCGCGGCCTTTTTTCGGTGGAATATAAAGTTCAACTTCGTCGGAAAATAGTAATAGGCCTACTTGGTCATTATTTTTTACCGCGCTAAACGCTAATGTCGCGGCCACGTAAGTTAGAGTTTCACCTTTAAAATAATTCTTCGAGCCAAAATCTTGCGAGCCGCTGACGTCAACCGCCAACATCAAAGTCAATTCACGCTCTTCTTCGTAAGTTTTAATAAACGGCTTACCCGCGCGGGCGGTTAACGTCCAAGAAATCGAGCGCACGTCATCACCCGCCACGTACTCTCTAAAATCGGCAAAAGTCATGCCCTGCCCTTTAAATTGGGTGTGGTATTCGCCCGAAAAAATATTGTTCACCATTTTACGAGTGTCAATTTCGATGCGTTTTACTTTTTTTAAAATCTCTACCGGTACGGACAAAATTTTACCCCGTTACTTCAATGGCCGCTAAAATTTCTTTAATCATGTCATCTTGTTTTAAATTTTCGGCTTCGGCTTCGTACGTTAATATTAAACGATGACGTAAAACTTTATAAACCACGGCTTTAATATCTTCGACCGTTACAAAACCCCGGCTGCGCAAAAAGGCGTGCGCTTTTGCCGCGCGAATTAAACTTAACGAGGCCCGCGGTGATCCGCCAACGGCAATTAGTTTCTCTAACCGGCCTAAACCGTAAATTTTGGGCTCTCGCGTGGCCATCACTAAATCGACAATGTAATTCTTAATTTTTTGATCGACGTAAATTTGATCGACCACATCAATGGCATTTAATAACTGCTGTTTTGAAATCACCGTTTGCAACTGCGGTTTTTGATTCATTCCCATGCGCGAAACAATTTCTAACTCTTCGGTCTTCGTTGGGTAGTTCACGTTAATTTTAAACATGAAGCGATCCAACTGCGCTTCGGGCAGTGGATAAGTGCCCTCTTGCTCGAGCGGATTTTGGGTCGCTAACACTAAAAATGGATGATCTAATTTGTAAGATTGATCACCAATGGTCACTTGCTTTTCGGCCATAGCTTCTAGCAACGCTGACTGCACTTTTGCGGGCGCACGGTTGATCTCGTCGGCTAAGACTATATTAGAAAACACGGGGCCTTTTTTCGCGGTAAATTCTCCCGACTTCGGATTAAAAATCATTGTTCCAATTAAATCTGATGGCAATAAATCGGGCGTAAATTGCAAACGTTGAAACTGCAGCGATATTGTTTGCGCCATTGTAGAAATTGTTAACGTTTTGGCTAAGCCCGGTACGCCCTCAAGTAAAATATGGCCACCCGTTAAAAGTCCCATCGTCATGCCTTCAATCATTTCGCGTTGACCCACAACGACCTTACTCATTTCGTTCATCATCTGCGATACAAATGCGCTTTGTTCTTTGACTGCTTGATTTAGACCTAAAACATCGATTTCTGCCATGCGTTCCCCCGGTGCATTTATTCTGTCACAAATGGTCTTGATTTCAACATCAAGTCGATAGATCATTCCCTCTATGCGGACCTTGACTCAAGTCTGGGTTTTTTTCGTAAGCCTGACTTTGGTACTGCTTTTTGCGGGATTTCAAGTTGGCGGGCGAAGAGGCCTATTCATTGCTTTTATTCTAAGCTTAGTTTTAATCTACGCGACCCTGCACCGGGGCCTTGCGCTTTTCAAAAGACATCTCAATGTGAAAGAGCAAACCGGCAACGATACGGGTGGGTTTCGTGAACTTTTACAAATGTATAAAAATCAATTTGGAATGGATGAAGTGATTTTGCATTTTTCAAATCGTGCGACACCACCATTGGTGTGGAAAAACAGTCCTGAATCGGGGCACGTGCTTGTGCACCGCGAATTATTAAATCACTTAACCTCGACCGAAAAAAATATTTTAGCACATTTTGTTTTGGCGCATTTGGCCGAACGCTCTTTTTTAATTCCGCGGATTTTATCTATTTTTGAACAGGGCTTTTGGGGCCTTAATTATTTAGTGGCTCCCGTAGCAACTTTAATTACGCAAATCTTAAGAATTCCGGCCACGTTATTAAAAGCTGATTTAAAAACTATGCAAACGGCGGGCATTTCTTCTTTTGAGATGGGCTACTTTATCCAAAAGTTGCACGGATTTAGTTTTCACAATACCAAAACTTTAAAGGGCGGTGAATTTTTTTCGACGCTGACGCTAAAAAATCGTCGGGGGTGGTTGACGCATGGCCATCCGCAATTAAAAACGCGACTTATTAACGTAATGGGGTTTGAACCCTAGCAATAAGATGTATTTATTAAATGAGATTAAAGAATTATCCGAAAGGTAGAAAAATGAAAACAGAATCAAACCCCAACAGTCAGCCAACCACCGAACCAAAACTTGAGGCCTCATTTTCAATGCTTATTATGTCGATGGCTTCTAGCGCCCTGATGGCGATGGGCCTAACCCCCGACCCGCAAACGGGAAAGTCTGAGGCCGATAAACCCATGGCGAAATTTAATATTGATTTATTAGTTAACTTAAAAGACAAAACCAAAAACAACTTAACCCCCGATGAACAAGGATTGCTTGATCATATTTTACAAGACTTGCAAATGAAATTTATTCAACTGAAGTAAGGTGGTTTTATGAAAAAATATATTTCGGTAGCCGTTATTGCCTTTATTATGATCGGTTTTATTTTCGTCACGCAAAATACCACCGCGCAGTCAAAGGCGCCCGCCATCAGTGCAACGCCGCCACCGCAAATGGTACAAAAAGCCGTGGGCCTTAAGCTCGGCGACCCGCTACCAGGAAATTTATTTATCGAACTAGCTAAAGCCATCAACCCGGCCGTCGTAAACATTTCAACGTCAGTTGTATCACGTGGTTACCAACAACGTGACCCCATGCTTGAGATGTTAGAAAAATTCTACGGCATGCCGATGCAACAACCGCGCGGGCGAAACGGAAAACCGCAGCGCCAAGGTTTAGGCACCGGTTTTATTATTCGCGAAGATGGGTTAATTATCACGAATAACCACGTCATTCAAGATGCCGATCTAGTTGAAGTGCAATTAACCGAGTCAGGAAAATCTTATACCGCCGAAGTGATCGGTAGTGATCCACGTACTGATATTGCGCTAATTAAAATTAAAGCCGATCAAAAATTACCAACCGCATCACTGGGCTCATCAAAAGATTTAGAAGTGGGCGAATGGGTTGCCGCCTTCGGTAACCCTTACGGTCACGGCCACTCGATGACGAAAGGAATTATTTCTTCGAAAGGCCGCGAAATTGAAGAGATCAACCGCTTTCCACTTTTACAAACCGACGCTTCGATCAACCCGGGTAATTCGGGTGGACCACTCGTCAATACGAAGGGTCAAGTGATCGGCGTGAATTCGGCCATTGATGCGCGCGCGCAGGGGATTGGTTTTGCAATTCCGATTGATGAAGTAAAGGCTATTCTTCCGCAACTTGAACAGCGCGGTAGTCTTCGTCGCGGCTACTTAGGAATAAGCCCCGGAGATATTGACGAGCAAGCCGCCGCTTATTTTGGATTAAAAGATGAAGAACATCGTGGGGCAGTGATTCTAGGAATTGGTGATGGGCCCGCTAAAAAAGCCGGGCTTCGCATTTACGATATTATTACCGAAATTAATTCAAAGCGAATTAGAAACTCTTACGATTTAGTTAATTTCGTTGGCGATTTTGAACCTGGCACCACCGTGAAAGTTAAAATTTTACGTGACGAAAAAAATCGCCCGGTGGAGCGCACAATCAGCGTAAAAATAGGCGAAAAGCCCGAAGCACCAAGCCGTCGCCAAGTCGTTAAAAATTACCAGGGCCAAAAGGCGCCCTTCAATTTGGGTTTCAAAATCTCCGACTTAAATGCGACGCTTCGGCAAGAATGGCGCGTAGAAGATGATGCCAATAAGCCGATCATCACTGAAATAGATCGTAACTCGATCGCCAGCCGTGAGGGCTTTCGCGTGGGTGATTTAATTATCGACGTCAATGGCGCCGATATTAAAACCGCCAACGACGTCATTAAGGCCCTTAAAAAGGGGAAAAATTCGGTGAAGCTAGCCCGCCCTAACGGAATCGCGATTCTTAGCTTTGGTATTTAATAAAAATGGTACAGACATAAAAAAAGAGAGGCCGCCCTCTCCACTTGCTTTCATTAACTGATCAAAAAATAACTTACAACTGCAGCGAGCCTTGAAACACGCGAAAAAACATTATCAGCCACATCAACGTTAGAAAAACCCACCCCAACCCATAAACGCGCATTCTTAATATGACGTTATTAGAACCCGTATGCACAATCGAATGCACCACGCGCGCAAAAACATAGGCCCACGCCAAAATCATAAATGGTAAGCTTGTCATTCCAAGCACCATTCCTAATAGACAAACCACGTAAAATAAAACCGGCACTTCAAATAAATTTGTAAAATGGCGACTCATCTTAATGACTTCATCGGGCTGCGGGGTCGTATAAACTTTAAAGTCATTTATTTTTAATTGCCCCGATTTAACGGCCTTCACGCGGGCCAAAAACATTCTAATCAGCGCAGTTAGCGTCAATAAAAAAAGGGCAAACATCGGATAGAACAATTGAGCATTTAACACGATCACTCAAGACTCCTTTTTTTTGTAAAGTCTAAAGCTAGTGTTTCATTCTTTTACTAAAATGCAATCGAGTAATGAATTTCGGCGTAAGCGCTGGCCCAAGCCGGACGATCCGTTACCATCTGCGCATTGGGCTTAATGTAAGTAATCGATTCAACGTTCGCTAAACTATTTACGCCGGCGCCCATTTCTAAAACATGACCGACGCGCGCGCCTTCACCAAAATTCCAAGCAAATTGGTAATACAAACCTAAGCGTGAATAAATCGTGCCCCATGTGCGCTCGTAACTTTTTTCTTCTAATTTTCGTTTACCATCTCCGAAAGTAAAAAACCCTGGGTCTTGATCATAGCGTTCCCAAGTACTGGTCGATTGCACGTTCGCATAGCCAACCTGCGCGCGCAAAAATGGACCCCAACGACTAACCCCTTCTTCACGCGGATAAAAACTAAGGCTTAAAGCGCTCATCGTAGCTTTGTGATAATAATTTTCTTTATAGTACTGGCCCGTGCTAACGGTACCACCTTCGGTTAATCGTCCACCCTGCACCGATGAGATGTGCACGCCTAACTTCAAGCGCGGCGCCACTTTAAAAGCGTATCCTAAGGTCACGCCACTGCCAAATTCAGATGTGACGGGTCCGATGCTGAAATAGTTATTGTGGTCGGCATAGCGCCCCTGCGTACTACTACGCGGCTCTTCTTTTTCTTCTTCTTCCTCATCATCGGGTTTAGTCGGAGTTTCCACTTTCGCATCATCCGAAACTTTAACTTGAGTCTCTTTGCTCGTGCGAGTTCGAGTCATTTTTTTGGCGGCCAAGGTAGGAAATGCAACTGTACATAATAATAGAACTAAGATTGTGTTTTTCATAAAAACTAATTTGCCATTAAACTTGAATTTTACAAAACGAAAATATTTTTGAATTTTTACAAAGTAAACAAGTTGACCCAGTTATATTGGTTTTAAGCCTCTGCCCCGAATGAAAAAGGGGTCGAACGCGCGCGGGTAAAAGCCTCAATTAAAAGTAATAATGTGTGATTAAGTAAGCATAATCTTCACGGTTGCCTAAACTGGGCTGCCGCTTTGTCCACAAACCTTCAAGCTCGAAGTGCGGTCGTGGAAAAAACAAAAACCCGGCTCCGTAACTGGTCGCATCGGCCGTGGTGACTTCCGCATCAGGGCGTTTAAGCTCTTGCACAATTTGAAAGTGAGCCCCTTTAATAAACTCGTAACCAAATTTTAAAAATTCAATCAGCGTGCGCGTTTCATTCGATGTTCCCGCGGGGGCGGCCGTTAGCTGATCAAACTCAGTCAGAGTATAAAATTTTTCGGTCCAACCTAACACCGCATTTACGCCCACAATCGATCGACGCTCAAAGTTTGAGTTTCCCGACCAGAAGCTAAGCCCGAACTTATAAGCATCCGCCAAGGTCGTCTGCACTTGCGCGTTGGAAGCTTTTTCACCTGACTGACCAATCGATTCGGCGGCGGTCGTCGCATAACCTAATAAAAAATTAAACTGTTCACCATTCCACTGAATATCAGCGGCCACACGCTCAAAGCCGGGAGCCAATTGCAAATGATCCCGAATATAGTATTGATGCTGAGGAATATTTAAACCAAAAATCGGCACAAAGCGCCCCGCGCGCACCGAAAGTTCATCGGTCACTTGATAAGATACAAAGTAGCGCGGAATTTTAGAACTCCATGTTTGCGTCTGGGTATTCACTTCGCCAACTGTTATGAACGCCGTTAAATTTTTAATTGTAGCCGCTACATCTAGCGAACCTTGCATCCAAAAAAATCGTCCCCGCTTTAGCGAAGAATTTTCTTGATGCACTTGAATTGCGCGCAAATCGCCACCGAGATTTAACCACGCTCCGACTTTTTCGGGATCAATAAAGTAAAAGGCTCGAGCTTCCTTTTCGGTGCCCCACGTACTTAAAACTTCGTACGATATCGTACGTCCGTATGCGTTCAGCACCCCGCCGCCGTTGGCGTTTACGTGGCATGCACTGCAATTCACGTAATGATGACGAACCATTTCCGGAAAAGCGTGCCCAACCGAATTCGTTAGAAATGTAAATATAAATGTAAATGAAGACAGAATTAAATATTTCGAAATCACTTCTTCTTAACTTTCGCTGGTGCCGCCGCGCTTGCCGCAGCCGCGTCGACTTTCGGCCCATTAGTTTGCGGAACCGATCTTTCGGTTAGTTTCATTTCCGGAAAACTAACCACCACATTCACGATGTCGGCGACTTTTACGCCCAGGTAGGTCGGAATATCAATTTTAAAATCAGACAGCTTAATATCAAATTTCGCGATCGTATCCATTTTATTTGAACCAATTGAATAGTTGCCGGTAATTTCTCGATCAACTCCGTGCAAATGCAGCATGGCCCGAAAGGTCCAACTAGGAATTTTAGCCGCGGCCGCAGTCCAACTTAACGGAATCGGAAAATCGGTAAAAGTTAACGTGGCGATTGCATTATCACCTTGCTTCACTTGCAAGTACTTATCTTTCATATGCTCGTCACGTAAATCGATACCCGTCTTTAAAGCATTTAAATCAAACTTGATCGTGCCATTTAAATTATGATCGGTGACTGATAAATTCGCGATGGCGCCGATAGCCTCACCCTTAATTTTTAACATGCTCGGGCGGCCGACGGCGTCAAACTGCACCTGACCATGGGGCGGTACCGATTGCAGTTCAGTCATCGCGTTAGTAACAAAACTAAAAAATAAAATTGCTAGTCCTACTAAAAATCTTGTCATTAGAATCCCCCGTTTCACTTTTTATAATTGTCGCATTTCAATTTAAAGGCAAGCAGATCGCACATGTTATTAGTTTGGCTTCTCAGGCGCTCCACGCTTCATCCAGGTCAAAATTAATTTCTTTTGCGCTAAATTCAAAGGCATTCCTTTCGGTGGGGGCGGCGGCATATCCCCAATTTCTAATTGATCTTTAATATCGGCCAAATTATTAAATATATTTTGATAATTCGTAAAATCTTCGCGGCGCCCGCCTGGCTTATGGCATTTCACGCAATTAGTTGTAAAAACATATTTCTTAACCTCGGCGTAAAATATTTTATCGGCAGGAATATCGGGTACGACCACCGAGGTGGGTGGGGGCGGCGGCGCCGCCGGGGGCGGTGCGGCTTCATTCTGCGCGAATTCACTTGCACCCGCATCAAGCCAAGCTAACAATAATTTTTTTTCATAGGCCGACAATGGTGGGCTTTGGTCAGGCATCGAGCCATCTAAAACGGAATCCCGTATACGATCCCGTAATTCAAAAACATTTTGATAACTTTCTAAATTAATTTGACCCTTGTTACTACCACGCGATCCGTTCACTGCGTGGCACGTTAAGCAGCGAGCCGTAAGAACTTGTTCTTTTACTGAAGAAAAACTAAGTTCGCGGCCAGAGCTAAATGCAATCTCGTTCGTAGGAATTGCATTTTGTTTTTGGATATTATAATTACAAGATGAAATTAAAACGCAATATAGGATGGTCAGAGATTTCATGTAAGCGAAAATTTTTATTTCTTTATCCATCTCCAGGCTCCTTCTTAGTAAATTTAAATCTAAGCCCACCCTACTTCAATTGCCACTGCCTTGGCCACAATTGACGTCAATGAATAGCTAATGACAAATTCCACCGTTTGGCTAATTGCTCTGGCCGCTTCAGGCTTCAGCTATTTCTTAATACCAAATTAGTACCCCTAAGGAAAATAAAGTAGACGTATTATAGAATACCAGGTATTCCTAAAAAACATATGTCAAAACACTACCATTTTGCTAATTTCAAACACGTTGATATCTTACAAAAAGACGCTTCATACTTTCTGGCGGTTTCAGAGCACATGAATATTTCGAAGGCGGCCGAGTCTCTGGGTATTCAGCAGTCGGGGTTATCGCGGGCGATTCAGCGTTTAGAATATGATCTAGGGCAAAAGCTGTTTCAACGAAAAAATAGCGGGCTTAGCCTGACCCAATCGGGCCAGCAGTTTCAGCAAGCGATCAAAGACACCAAACGCAGCTGGGAAGCAAGCGTAAACCAAATATTTCAAGACGCCGAGACGCCTTCGGGATTAATTAAAATAGGTTTTCATGCTTCATTTGGCCAAAATTTATTTCCGACCATTGCCGAAAACTTAACGACGCTATTTCCGCAAATTGAACTTGAGGTTCATACCTCCAGTTCATTTCAAGTCACACGCTCGATCTTACAGGGTGATTTAGATTTTGGCTTAGTGATTTCTGATATTAAAAATCCCGAGCTGGTTTTGAAAAAAATTGGTGAAGATTTTTTAGCTGGGTACCAAACGAGTCTTAAAGAACAAGCAACGCATTTACTAATGAATCCAGAAACCCAGATTTCCGCGAACGTGCTGAAGAAATACGGCTTACTTCGAAAAATTGCCATGAAAGATTATGAAGTTATGGCTAAAACGGCCTTAGCGGGCCCCTTCATCGCGCTACTTCCTCATTCAGTCGCCCGAAATTACCCGCAATTGAAACAAGTTGGCTCACAATACAAGAAAGCTGATATCTCCTTAATCTGTCATAAAGATAAATTGAAATCGAAGATTTATAAAAAGATTTTTGAAACGATAATTAAATGATTAAGCTAAGCAAGTTGCTAAACCTTTCTAAGTCGGTCGCCATTTGATTCTGGGCGCCCAAGCACCCGTACACATCTTTTTTGCCATGGGATAATTTGATAAAAGTTCGGTTGCAAAATTCAAGCTGATTTGAAATTCCACGTAGGTTACTAACTTGTGACGCAAGATCTATAAATTCTTTTGAACTAAGTTTTCGGCTTTTCTTAACGCCATTATTATCTGAAAAATCTAAATTTCCGCCCGCGCTTGTTTTTGATAATTTAAATTCACTAGTTTTCTCGCCGAAGACGACTTTGACCTTTATCAATGCGGCGTAAGCTTTGCTTTCACCCATTAAAAAGACAAGGCTTAGTATTAAGATATTAATATTTTTCATTGGATAGTTCCCTTTGCCCCGGGCAGATGGTTGACTGGAGTTATCACGGCCTCGACTGCTAGCTTTTGTTGCTGGGGTTGATTAGCATCACAGTAGACTACGCCTTCTAATTTTTTTAAACATCCCATTTGCCGACGGATTTGGGGCTGCACTAATAAAAGTTTATTTATTCGGTCTTGCACCGGCGGGTGCTCATCATTATTATTTTGCCCACTGACTTCATGAATTGTACACATGGGTCGAAATGTATTTGAATAACCGATGCGGTATTGTTCAGGGGTCAATTTATGATTTTTTTCCATATATTGAGGCAGCACCTCAAAACCCAACCAATCGGCAAAGCTTTCGCCAATTTGATCTTTTTCACAAAACGAAAGTTTCGTATCACTCGGAGCTATGCCGTTTAAATAGGGCCCGCCAGGTTTATAGCCTTCGGCCGATTGTTTATTATTTTTCGCGGGCCCCTTCGTTGGGTCGGTTGAAGGCGGCCCAACCCCATAGCCGTAACCAAGACCAGATGTAATTTGCGGTGTAAAGTTGATCGCCCCAACTGATTCCTTAGATCTCAAACAACTTAGTACTGGCACCGGAAATTCTTTTTCCATTTTAGTAAGATCACCCGGATGCGAATAATTAAATCTGAAATCTTCTGGTCCAATGCTTATTGTACAAGGGTCAATGCTATGACTTAATTCGTGAGCCATACTTTGCACAATTAGAAATTCACTCGATGATTTTAAAAGTAATCCGTTACAGATTTTAAAAATATTATTATAATAAATAGCATTAGGCACAAGTAGACCATTTAAGTGTTGGTCTTTTTCTTGGGACGCATTTTTTCCCTTAGCTAGTTCAGTGCAGTCAGTACCACCAAACGTGATACCACCCACTTTGCTGGTCATTAGTTTTTTATCTTTGACAGAGATATTAAGGCTATTGATTTTAGCAATAATTAATTTCTTTACCTGCGGAAATATTTCGTCCTTAATTTTCGAATCAAACGCCTCGGTTTTCAAATCTTTTCGCAATCTAGCTTTTGCATCCTCAATGACTTTCAGGTAGGCTGCATTCGACATAACATGTGAAAGCTCAATTACGTTTCCTAACCTTTGATTTGAGAAGTTCTGCCCAAGTTCGCCCAACGCATCCTTTTGTGCCAATGCCGTTAAACCCTCGATTAAGTTTTGATTACACTTCGAAATTTCAGCTGAATCTTTTGAAGTGCATTGCGGAGCATTCATTAAACCTAACGCGGCTAAAGAAACCGATCTAAAATATTCATTGGCCGGGTCAGCAATTACTTTAGTCATATCGACAGCCAGGGCTTCACGAGCCTTCACTGAATAATTAACTAATTCCTTTTGAATGTAAGCCTCATTTTTTACTTCGCCGGTTCCATCATGGTAACTTCCGGGCGCGCAAGAAAACCGGGCTAAGTCTTTACACAGCGGAGAATCTTCGGCAAATACGAATGGCGACGGAAAAAATAAAAAAATAAAACCCAAATAAAATAATATTGTACGCATAACTTATTGTGGCTTTATTTTCGCTATTTTTCAAACTGGCACAACTAACTAGCTTTAAGTCTGGCGGTCAAGTTCAGCACGCGTAATGTGCTGCAAGTGAAAAAATATTTTAAGACTGAATCAAAACCAAAAATCCGCAAACGAATAATAAGATCGCTACCGCTAAGTAGATCGTCATGCGTTTACGGCCCCGGTAAATTTCAAATAGCGTGGCAAATAGCGGACTGGTGCCACCAATCGCGGTGATCGTGGCCAGTTGGCCAATTTGAATCGCCTTTAAATAAAAGCTCAAGGCCAAGAAGGTTCCTAAGAAGCCGGCGCCGGCGGCGGTCCACCGCTCGCGCACGGTTAGGGTTTTAAACGGCGCTAATAATTTTAAATGAAACAGTGGCACTAGACTAACTAAGAAAAATCCGACTACCGCAGTGCCCGAACGTATTGCGTTCGCCACGAAAGGCGAAAGGCTAGGGGTTAATTCAAACGCTGATTTTGTCATGATTAAGCCGGCCGCGTCTAATAATACGCCCGTCAGCGCGAAGCAAATGCCGACTAGATCCCAGTGGCCTTTGTCGCGAAAAGATTCTAATGAGAAACTAAAAATACAACCCAACAGAAATAAAATGGCGATCAGTTGGTAGCCGGAAATAACTTCGTCGAACATGTAAAACGCGGCGATACCTAATAGTAGCGGCTGAAAACCAAATATCATCAGCACGCGCCCCGCCCCTAAATGCGAGAAAGCCCGAAACAAAAAAATGTCGCCAATCATCAGGCCAATAAAACCGCTCAGCAAAAGCAGCGCTAAACTTCTTTGCGTCAGTGTTATATCAATTCGAAATAATAAAATCACCAAACAAAAACAAACAAAGGCGATACACACCTTTAAATAGTTCATCCAGTTGGGGCTTACTTTTCTAGAAAATTCAGTAAAAAAAACGCTGGCGATCGCAAATGTAATATTCGATGCCAGCGCAAATAAGATGGGTAACACTAAAAACTACTTACGATTTACTTTGCCAAGCAAACGCAGAATTTCCATATAAAGCCATACCAGCGTAATCAACAACGCGAAACCACCATACCACTCCATATATTTAGGTGCGCCTTGTGATTCGGCCCGCTCGATCATGTCGAAATCTAAAAGTAAGTTAAACGCGGCCACGCCCACCACTACGACCGAAAAAATAATTCCCATGGTACCCGTTTGATGAATCATCGGAATTGAAGTACCAAAAAAACTCATCACCATGTTCACTAGGTAAGTAACCGCAATTGCCATTGTAGCACCCACGATCACCGAGCGCGTACGATCGGTGACGCGAATAATCTTAAAACGGTAAAGCGAAAGCATCAGCACTAAAATACTTAAAGTTAGAATCAAAGCGTTCGCCACAATGCCTGGGTACATCACCGAGTACACAGCCGAAATCGATCCCAACAAAACCCCTTCGACCAAAGCGTAGGCCGGAGCTAACATTGGTGACGTGTGCGGTTTAAAAATAATAATTAGCGAAAGCGCAATGCCCACAATCAATGAACCAATCATAATGACCGGCGAATGTTGACCGTAACCTAAGTACGCGCCCAAGATCGTAATTAAAATTAATAATCCCGCGCGATTTATCGTGCCCGAGATCGTCATTTTTGAAGTATCAGTCACGTCACGCAGTTTCATCAGCGTTTTTTCATTTAAAGCCGGATTCGACATAAAAACCTCCTAAGTGGTTTGTATTTTTATTATGTTCCCAAATCAATCGGCGGGATACAAAAACACGACAAGCATTATGTAACGCGTAAGAACGCTAGACGTTTTGGCCCTGTATTTTCATACTTATTTAGCAATGACGTTTTTAATAAAGCAAAGTCACCTTAGTGTTTATAGTTCGCGATTTATTAGCGGCCGACTAACTATATTTGGCGTGTCTCATTATAAGGCGCTATTCATCTTGCTTTTTTGCTTATTAGGAGTATCGACGACGGCATTGGCCGCTACTACGTCCGGTTCATCCAAAAATGGGTTTATTGTTGTACCAAAGAGTTATTCGAACCCTAGCCGTGGAACGATGAAATTATCTTATAAAATCATTGCTCAAGATCAACGATCGACGGAAAAAACTTTAATTATGATTCCGGGCGGACCCGGCAATAATGCTGACTATCTTGAAACCCCTGCAGCAATTAACATGTTGAAAACCCGCTTTCAAATTATTTTGATCAATCCACGGGGATCTTTTAAGTCTCCATTTTTACCAACTGAATATTCAGATGCAGAAATTAACCAAGTTAAAAATATGGCTCTAGATATCGAGCAACTTCGATTAAAATTAGCCGTCCACAGTAAGACCTACGTTTACGGCCATTCTTTTGGCGGTCTGGTGGGCTTAGTGCACGCCGGGCTATTTCCCGATTCAACTAGCGGATTAATTTCGCATTCATCGCTAGCTAACTTTAAATTTTACGAATATTTTGTAAATAATCAGCACGATTTCGCAAAAAGCAACTTGGCTCAGAATTTATTTAGAATTCTAAGCTTAACGGGCCACACCAATTTGTATGCTGAGTACGTAAGCCTAATAGAGCAAATTGAAATGAAAGCCAGTCGCGGCGAAATAAAGATTAATACTAAAACCGCACCGAGAGTATTGACCGCCAGCGAATTCAGGGGACAAGCACGCTCGATTTTGCAATTTCCATTCGAGTACTCATTAAAATTATTGCATTCGTTTGCCGATGGCACACAAGAAGCACAAGTTTTTTTAGATGTAAATCAATCTTGGGACGAAAAGAATTTCAATTACAAAACGCTTTTATTTCTTTACTGCTCAGAATTTTTGACCGACACGCAACTTAGTTTTAAGATGGTTAAATCAGATCACAACATTCGCGATTATTATTGCGACGGAAAAAAAGTTAATCGGCCCGAGCCGCTTAATTTCGAAAAGCTAATTGCAAATATCAATATACCAGTTCTTTACATGCACGGAGACTACGATTTAGTCGCTCCCGCGGCTATCACCCACAAAGATTTTTTAAAAATAAAAAACCTCAATGACGCTCGGTTAGAAAAATCGGGCCACCAGGGTTTGCAAAATGAACCCGAACAGGTCGCGAAATACATTTTAAATTTTTCAAATTAGATCTCACAAATTAAAAAGGCGTCTCAAAATGAAATGCTTTTCGCGCAGACTTTAACTTTTTTCACAAAAAACGAGGGCACAAACTAAAGTCCAGTTTGCCCCGGCCCGATACACTAAACATAAGCCACAACTTTAGGCAGACAGGCTAGGCACCAAGTACCGGCAACAAAGGAAGCAGCAACATGAAGATCACCGAAGTAAAAATCTTTCCCGTCAGCGAAGAGCGGCTTAAAGCCTACGTCACGATCACAATCGAAGGCGCCTTCGTCGTCCGTGACCTTAAAATCATTCAAGGCCCCCAAGGCCTGTTCGTCGCAATGCCCAGCAAAAAGCGAAAAGACGGCCAATTTCGTGACATAGCCCATCCATTAAACCAAGAAACTCGACAAAACATCGAGGACATGGTCTTTCAAGCTTACGAAAATCAACTTCGCTCTATGGGAGAAACCCTTGTGAATCTAAAGCGCCAAAAAGCTCCATCGAGCCAAGGCGACGAATACGATTGACGAGATAAGCAGCATAAAAGAGAAGCCCTGCTCGGTGAATCTTTCTTACTTTATGTTTCTTTCATAGCGCGAAATAATGATCTACCAAGCCCGTTCCTCTTGACTCGTAAAGAGCCAGCTGCGAACGGGCTTATTTTTTGTTGCGCTTGGTAGCTTGGATGTATTAAGTTCGACTCTACATTATTTCATGTTGGGGTATCGCCAAGTTGGTAAGGCAATAGATTTTGATTCTATCATTCGCAGGTTCAAGTCCTGCTACCCCATCCAAATTTCCTTCCTAAATTCTTAGATCAAAAAATAGTAAAATGAAATCAAACATA
>JACMNA010000068.1 GCA_014378765.1 Bdellovibrio sp.
AATTCCGCTTAAAGTAGAACCGGTACTGTATATGGAATTCGAAGAAGCCACCGAGCCTATTCCCAAAATAAAAATGAAAGTTAAGATTGTAAGTAAGATTGTATTTTTTATTTTTGAATTCATTCAAAGACCATACTTGTTGCTTAAGAATAGTTCTACCAAAAGACCTCGATTTGAAAAAAATGGATTAGTGGTATTGAAAGGCTAGTTCGGCCCATTCGAAATGAGTCAATATGATTCAAATTGATCACATATATGTTGTATTTTACAACCACAATATAGATAATATATTACGTAAGGTGTTGAATATACTTATAATTATCATTTTGATATGATCACATTTTATAAAGCGATTTTTGAAGTCTTAGTTTTTTCGAGCTAATCTAGTTGTATAGATCAGAGAGCTTATTCTCAGATTTTTAACAGGAGGTTTTAGGTGAAAACGATTTTTAGAAAATACGCGGTTCTTTCAGTAGGTGTTTTGTCGGCTTTGAATATGAGCGCCTGCGCGCCAAAAAATTCAAACAGTAGTGCGGCCATACAATTGCAAATGGGATCTTACACGACATCTCATTTCAAAAACAAATTATTGCAATTGCTAGCCCCTCAAGAGGCTCAGGCGGCCGTCAGTAATTTAAAAATGTGCTTTAAGCGTCTTCGTTTTAAAGCGGCTGATGTTGATACTGCTACACCTTCAGCAGATGCTAGCAACCAAGACTTCGCAATTGGTGAAGTAACAATTAGTAACAGCGGTGCCTTGCTTGGGTTAGTGAGTATTCCACAGGGTACTTACCAAAGAATTGAATTTGATCTTGATACCAATTGCGCATCAGGAAAAAGTATTCAGCTAGTTAATGGCAACGGAAGCTTTTCAAGCACTTCAACGATGACAATTAAATTTCGTGGAAATTTCGTTGCCTCAGCCGATGGTGCACTGACCCTAGGCGTGCAGACAATCTTAACTGCTCTGAATAGTTATACGGGTGCGGCCGATTTTAAAACGACAGTTGAATCGATTAGTGGAACATTAGCAAACTAAGGAATGAAATGAAGATCGATCTGTTTAACTATCATGATTATCGAAGTTTTTTGAAAGACTGGTTCGAGCAAGCACGCGAGAACCAGTCTTTATCTTTACGTAGTATCGCCGAAAAATGCGAACTTTCAACGGGTTACTTGCCAATGATCTTAGCGGAAAAAAGAAATTTGTCTGAGAAATCTTTTTTAAAATTACAAAAAGTTTTAAACTTGAAGCAAGAAGAGTCTAATTATTTTAAATTACTTTTAACTTTGTCGGATGGCGCGCTTTCCCAAGAGCGATTAACGGCCTTTGAAGAAATTAAAAAAATTAGATCCTTTCAGAAAAAAAGCGTAAAAGAGCTTGAAGTCTTTAAATATCTTTCAAACTGGTTGCACGTGGCAATCCGTGAAATGGCCTTTCGTCGCGATTTTCAACTAGATGCCTAATGGATTCAGGCTCGCTTATATCAAAAGGTTCAACTTCGAGACGTTGAACACGCCGTACAGTTTTTGGTCGACAATAAATTCATTGTTAAAACCGGTGATGGCCAGTTTCTTCCTTCAGAAAAGCAGCTTGATTGTTTTACCGGGGTCTATCGTTTATCATTAGGAGAGTTCCATCGGCAAATGTTTAGCTTGGCGGCGCAATCAATTGATTTAACTCCGCGAGATCAAAGAAATTTACTGGGTCACACACTGCTGATTCCGGAGAGTCAAATCGAATCCTTGCGAAATATTTTAGATGAAACTTTAAAAAAAGTAGAAGCCCTTGGCTCAGAATATCGCGAAGCTGGCCCCGTTTACCATGTTATATTATCGGCCTTCCCGGTTATTAAGAAAGGTTAAGCTTATGAAAAAACAATTAATAGGACTACTATCGCATTCAACGATTTTCTTAGCCCTCGTCGCATGCTCCGGCAGCAACGGCACGTCCACGGGTAACCCATTAGTTACTGTACAGTTTAAATCTTTTTCTGCTCTTTCAAGCCAGAGTGTTGATCAAATGTCGGTCTCGAATTTAAAGATGTGTTTTAAGCGCCTTCGCTTTAAACCGGTATCAGGTATAGATAATAACACGGACTTATTTTTAGACGAAGTTAACGTAACGACCACCGGAATGTTGGTGGCAATGGTAGGTGTACCAGTCGGAAGTTACTCACGCGTTGAATTTGACCTTGATACACATTGTACGTCGGCAAAATCAATTCAAGTTACTAACGCATCTGGCACTTTCACATCGGCCCAAACAATTACCATACGATTCGATGGTCTATTTACCCTCAGCGCATCACAAACGTTAAATTTAGATATTCAAAGCATTATTTCAGCTCTAAATACGGCGATTTCTGATGCCGATGTAAAAGTTAAAGCCGAATCTGTAGGTGGGTCATTTTAGCTTTTGGATTTTTAAATACCAATTTCCGACACCGAAAAATGGTAGGGAGTACAGGATTCGAACCTGCGACATCCACCTTGTAAGGGTGGCGCTCTACCAACTGAGCTAACTCCCTGCGAGTTCTAAATTTATAGTCGGACCTTACTGAAGACTCAAGTCTTTATTTTACTCAGATGACTTTTTGCAAATTGCATTCAAGTCAGATGAAATCTTTTTAAGCAATAAATTTCGAACTGAATCGCCGCCAGAATCAGTCGGAAAAGGTATATTGGCCCCAGGTGATGTACCGATAATTCGAACCGTTGCCGCCCATACGTATTGGCCACAAGCTAATGTATCCATCTTAAGATCGTATGAATTGAAATAACCTAACTTTAATTCATATCGGTAAAAAGAATCCGTTAAGACGGCGCGGACTACATTTTGTTCTAATGAATCAACGTAGCCTGTGCCTATAGCAACGGGTTTCGCGCAGTTTTCTGGTGAAACCATTGTTAGACTTATTAGTTTACGTTTTTGATTTGAATTAATTATGCGAGCTTTTAAATAAACCGAAGAGTGGGTGCTGAGTTTCCAGACCCCCTGAAGTTCGTTCCAGTTCAAAGGTAATGGTGCAATCGCAAGTTGGCCATCATTCTTCAAAGGAAAAATATCAACGCCTTTAATGTTAATATTGCAGGCCGAGCCTTGCGCGTGAACGTTGAAACCTAAAATCAATGTTAATACGAACAAAATCTTATAAATCATAAAACCCCCTCAGACTGTAATTCTTTAATTTCAACTTTTGCAGTTCGATTCAAATAATAGCCGTTTTTAGCTCTAAAAATATATTTTGGCTTATCATAATCAGGTTCTATGAGCTTACGTAATCGCTTGATCGTCACGTAAATCTTATTGTCGTGAACTGCGGGATCATAATTTTGCTTCCAAACGTGTTCAACCAAATACTCTTTTGAAAAAATTTGACCTTGATTGGCAATGAATAATTTTAAAAGGTCTAACAAGATAAATTGATTTTTAAAATCAATCGAACCCAGATTTTTTTCGACAACCGAATGCTTTTCTAAGTCAAAAATAAGATCACTGGCTGACGAATCAGTTTGATTTATTTCATTCTGGTATTTCTGAATCTTGTTCAAAATGCTTTTGCTATCGCGTGGATCAATCGATTTGGTAGCTAGGTTAAAATAAATTTTTGCCGCATCTTTTTGGCCCAATTCAAAAAGCACGATGCCGATGTTAGCCAAAATACTAATCGCGATCACCAATTGTTTGGTATTCTTAATCTCTTCATAGGCGGTCCACAAAACATCAAGCGCCTGGTCGTAACGCTTTAAATCCATTAAAATCATTGCATTCGAATTTGCCGAGGCGATTTTCAGTTCGGTGAGGTTAAGTAATTGTAAGAAAATATTTAGATTATAAATTTCTTTTAAAGCCTCTTCATATTTCTTCTGTTGCCGATAACAAATTGAAAGCCCTAAAATTGCATTACACATGTCTTCTTGACGATTGGCCTTCAAACCCAATTCAAGCGCGCGGCGGAAGTAGTCGATTGAACTGTCTACTTGACCTTTGTAGTTCGCGCAAACGCCTAAAGTGTAATACGTGTTTGAACTCAGTTCGATGCTTTCACGAATAACTAAATCGTGTAAGTTTTCTTTTATTTGCGTAATGAGGTCGTGCTGATCACGTTCGGCATAAATCCGAAGTACCAACCGCAACGATTTTAAATAAGCGTCGTAATTTTTTTGGCTTAAATAAATATCTGTGGCTTGAAGCAAATTGGGTAAGGCCATCGTGAAGTCACCACGGTCCCAGTAAAGCTTTCCTATTTCAAAAAGTTGATCAGGTTGAATTGTCATAAAATTATCCTTCGAGATGCCATTTCTTACAGATTCTGTAATTAATGGTCAATCGACATTGCGGATAATTAAGGAATGAAGCTTAAAGTTGAATATTTTGATTAGATATTGATAGCAAGTGCACATTTAAAAGGCCGAAAAACAAAAGACCTGATGTTTTTAAGCACCAGGTCCGTTACAGAAACTTTTCTAAATGGGTCTTCTGCCGCTATTGCTAGTGAGTCGTGTGGTTCTGCTGACCCGTGTAATGAGCCTTGATTCCGAAAGCGCGTTCATTGTGAGCTTTAAATAAACCTTTAGGATTCTTAATATCAAGGGCGTTAATCAATACCTGATCAACGTGATCAACTAAGATAATCTTTAATTCTTTTAAAACTTCTTTTGGAATGTCTTTCAAATCTTTTTCGTTTTCTTTCGGACAAATGATTGTTTTAATTCCACCGCGGTGAGCGGCTAAAATCTTTTCTTTCAATCCACCGATTGGTAAAACTTTTCCGCGTAAAGAGATCTCGCCCGTCATTGCAACCGTTCGTTTAACTGGAATGCGCATAATGGCTGAAACGATCGATGTCGTTAAAGCAATACCCGCTGAAGGGCCATCTTTTGGGGTGGCGCCATCTGGAAAGTGGATATGAATATCGATATTCTCGTAATATTCTTTATCTAATCCAAAGAGCGGTCCACGTGAGCGCGTATAAGACATTGCGGCTACGCAAGACTCTTTCATTACATCACCTAGTTGGCCCGTGACGGTGAATTTGCCTTTACCTGGCACGGCACTGACTTCAACCGCTAGTAAATCTCCGCCCACTTCAGTCCAAGCCATTCCGTTGGTAAGTCCAATTTCGTTTTGCTTTTCGATTTCGCCAAATTTGTACTTATGCGCACCGATCAGCTCAACTAATTTTTCGGGCGTTACAACGTATCCGTCTGCATTTTTCTTTGAATTCTTTTTAGCTTTTGTTTTCTTGACCGCGCCCTTGGCGGACTTATCAACAACTGGTTCTTTGCGGAAATCTTCAAGCGTTTGTGACATCACGATATCTTTAGCAACTTTTCTAAATACGTTCGCGAATTGTCTTTCTAAGTTACGCACACCGGCTTCACGCGTGTAGTAGCGAATCACATCGCGAATGGTTTTATCTTGAATGATGATTTTGAAATCTTTTAAACCGTGGGCATCCATTTGTTTCTGAACAAGATAGTTCTTAGCAATGTGAAACTTTTCTTGTTCGATATAGCCATCTAAATAAATGATTTCCATACGATCTAGTAACGGGCGTGGTACGGCACTTAAATTGTTGGCCGTGGCCACGAACATCACTTTTGATAAATCATATTCTAATTCCAAATAGTGATCAGAAAATGTTGAATTTTGTTCCGGGTCTAATACTTCAAGCATCGCTGAAGCGGGGTCTCCGCGGAAGTCATTCGCCATTTTATCGATTTCATCTAGTAAAAGAACCGGATTACCTTTATCGACTTTACGTAACGCTTGCAGGATTTTACCCGGCATTGCGCCAACGTATGTTTTTCGGTGACCACGGATCTCAGCTTCATCACGCACGCCGCCCAAAGAAATTCGAGAAAACGGGCGACCCAAAGATTCAGCGATTGATCTAGCCAACGATGTTTTGCCTACGCCCGGAGGGCCAGCTAAACAAATAATAGAACCCTTCATGTTTTTCGATAACGAAAGTACAGCAAGGTATTCTAAGATACGGTCTTTAACTTTTTCTAGGCCCCAGTGATCATGATCTAAAATCTTTTTAGCATTTTTCACATCATGACGATCGACCGAGTACTCTTGCCAAGGTAAAGAAAGAACCCAGTCGATGTAGTTTCTTACCACCGTCGCTTCAGCGCTCATCGGTGACATCAATTTCAATTTCTTAATCTCTTTGTTCACTTTGTCTTTAGCTTCTTGAGGCATTTTCTTATCGCGGCATTTAACCGACAGGTCTTCTAACTCAGCTTGGTAGTCGTCTTTTTCGCCAAGTTCTTTTTGAATAGCCTGCATTTGCTCATTCAAATAGTATTCTTTCTGCGACTTTTCCATTTGCTTCTTCACGCGCGTGCGAATTTTCTTTTCGACTTCTAAGATTTCGATTTCGCCGGTCATTAAGTTTAATAAATGCTCTAAACGCTTTGTCGGATCTAAAATTTCTAGAACGGCTTGCTTGTCTTCTAATTTTAAATTTAATTGCGCGACGATAATGTCGGCTAATTCTCCCGGCGCTTCAATGCTTGATACTCGCATCAAAATTTCAGGTGGAATTCGTTTGTTTAATTTTACGTACGTTTCAAAAGTTCCTTTAACCGAGCGGACTAACGCTGAGGCCTCAGTTAAGTTTGATACGTCTTCGTTAATCGCTTCACAATTGACGATGAAGTGGCCTTCATTGCTAACGAAGTTTTTTATGCGTACGCGGCGTTTTCCCTCAACTAGAACTTTAACGGTACCGTCTGGTAACCGCAAAAGCTGAATGATCGTTCCAACCGTACCGACCGCGTAGATATCTTTTTCGTCGGGGTTGTTGGTTTTAGCGTCCTTCTGAGCGGCCAGAACAATATCTGACTGTTTGCTCATGGCATCTTCGAGTGCATTGATGCTTTTTTCGCGCCCTACAAACAGAGGCATCATCATATGTGGAAATATGATGAGATCTCGAAGTGGAAGTAAGGGTAGTTGTTGTGTTTTCGGTTCGCTCATGAGGACTCCTTCCGTGATGTTGGAATATGACATTCCATAAAGCCTTCTGGGTTAATCCATAATCCAAAGTCTTTTCATAAAAAAAACTGCAAGCTCTATATATAGTTTACGGGGTAACGATCGACAGTCGCAAAGAAAATTTAGCTAAACTTTAAAATAATTCATGGTCTAGGTTTGATACATTGAGTTGGTTATCTTAGCTATAAGCATTTGTTGGGTGTTTTTTCAGCTTTTCGTAATGGCAAATTGAATTGAAACCAGTTTCGTTTTTAAATACGATAAGCAATGGAGTATGAGTTTCTATGGTACAAGAGCTTGCTTATAAGTTCGATATTAAAAGGCTTTCAGGTTATTTTCACTCCATTCGGCATTTGGGAACGGCCGGCCAAGTCTCAATCTCGTACCGTGAAAATGGCAAACCCTACCAAGATGGATTAGGCCAAGCCTACACAGACCAATTCGAAAAACTATTTGATGAAAGTGATTTCAAAATTATTGTCGATAATGAGGCTAATCCGATCATTGATATCATCGACCAGGTAAAGTTGGTTGCAAAAACAAACTTTAATTTTTCAATTGGCCGAATTCGGTTTATGACTTTGTCATCGAAATCTTGTCTGTCTTACCACCGAGATATCGAATCTTTTCGATTTCACATTCCATTAACCACAAACCAAAGTTGCTTTTTTGTAGTTAATGATCGTGTTTACCGAATGCCTAACCCGGGCACCCTTTATACCTTGCGAACCGATGTTTTTCACACTCCGGTTAATGCAAATAAAGATTTTGAACGTACTCACTTAGTTTTTTCAACCTATCCGACCGGCAGCGCCCAAGGTCGTCCTACTGTCTAAAAGCTGACACCCAGATTATCTTAGACTTGATAAGCTCTGGTTTAATTCGATCTGAGGGATCTCAAACTGAGATTGCTTTTGCAAAGTACTTTGTTAGCAAACAAGGATGGTACGTTTATGAAGATTCGTTTGGGATCTGTTTTCTTATTAGTATTAAGTACTTCGTTAGTGGTTCAAGCCGCAAAATCGAAGTCTGTGGCGGCGCCAAGCAAAAAAGTTGAGGCTCAAGCTGTACCAAAGAATTCCTCTACGAAAGGT
The DNA here is from genome assembly GCA_014378765.1 of Bdellovibrio sp. Classification (GTDB taxonomy): domain Bacteria; phylum Bdellovibrionota; class Bdellovibrionia; order Bdellovibrionales; family Bdellovibrionaceae; genus Pseudobdellovibrio. The sequence continues at coordinate 8,107 of JACMNA010000068.1, forward strand.
GTTGCTACTAAAGGAAAGGGAGGCAAGGGCCTCGGCCCGATCACCCCCGCGGCTTATAATAAGCAATTAAAAAGTTTTTGTTATATGAATGAAGCTACTCCCCACGAAATTTTGGGCAAGAATAAAGACGAGCGCTTACCAATTGCATCAGTCTCAAAAGTTTTCACCACTTTATTTACCGTTCTGAAAAATGCTGAAATGCCCATGGGTCAGTTTAACCAACCAGCCAATCGCGCCCAAATAAATAAAAAAATTATTGCTACTTCGGCGTATTATACCGAAATTTCGCCTGGGCTTTTTGATGTTCATATTAAAGGTTCAAATGAACCGTACTTTGCGCGTGATTTAATGCAATACCTAATCTCTAAATTAAATGTTGCGGGCGTGCGACACATTAACAAGTTAACTTTCGATGAAAATTTTAAGTACTTACATGAATCAAACATACCATTTCGAGTGGTTAAGAAAATTCCTGGCAAAAGAAATCAGTATTTCTACATGAATCCGGTATCGGGTAAAAACGACTTAAATGCACCATCCCCATCATTTGTAATTGATGAATTAAGTGAGGGGCTTGGTTCAAAAGAGCCTGAGGTTTTAAAAAAATACGAAAAAAACAAAAGTGATTACGCGAAGAAAGATAAGAAAATGGTCGACTCGCCGGTATTTCGCCCGGCTAAAATTGAGTTTTTAGCTTCGAAGGATTTCGTGAAAAGTCCTAACACTAAAGAAGAAACGGTAACTTCGCCGGACCTTTTACGGATGATCAAGTACATGAATTTAAATTCTAACAATCATGCCGCCGATAAGTTCTTTCAATATTCGGGTGGGTTGTCTGAATTTAATAATTTATTCTATCGGACTCTTAATTTTACCGAGAGTGACTTAATCTTTGTAAACGGATCGGGCCAGAACGCTAATTTAAATGGAACGGCTCACGAGTATAACGAAGCTACGTGTTCGGCCGTGGTTCGCACTTTACATGGACTAAAGAAGAACTTAGAAATCCAAAAACGTAATAATCTCGACAACCCAACTTTAAAATTAGAAGATGCTTTAGCAGTTATGGGCGGCGATCCGAGAAGCACAGTGGCCGGAAAAGTTTATACCAACCCAACGACAGCGAATAGTGTTATGGCCAAAAGTGGAACGGTAGGTAAGGCCGTTACATTAGCCGGAATGATTTCAGCGCAAACAGGAAATTATTTTTTCTACTATAATGTTGAACCGAACACTCCACCACGCCGAGTGCGAAGCCTGGACCGATGGCGCAATCAAGAGGCTATGCGCTGCCGAGGAATCATCTCCCAAAATTTACAAAAATTTATTGCTAAAGTAGGGGGCGGCAAACCCATTACGTACGTGCCAATTGTTGTTGATGGCGATGGCTTTGATAATGAAGAAGAAACCGTCGTAAATAACGAAACAGAAATTCGTCAGGTAGAGCCCACTTCTAAAGCGGTGACCAATATGATAGCCAGTCCGGCCGCGCCTGCGATAAAGCCCCATTCAAACTCGAGCAAAACGATATCTTCGTTGCCTGTATCTGCGGCCGCATCCCAGATAGCTCCATAAAAAAAAGCCCGTTTTTACAAACGGGCTTCATCAAATTCTAAAATTTCAGCTAGATTTTCTAAAGAGCTAAGCGCTTTCGCTTTGCTTTTTATTCTTTTCAGCTTCGGCACGCGACTTCATTTCTTCGTCCGTGTAGTACACCATCATGGGTTGAGAACCTTCGCGAATTACTTTCTCGTCGATCACAACTTCTTTTACGTTGGTCATGCCCGGAATATCAAACATCACATCTAGCATTGATGATTCAATTACGCCGCGCAATCCGCGCGCGCCCGTTTTACGTTTCAAAGCTTCTTGCGCAATTGCCTTTAAAGCCATATCGGTAAATTTTAAATCAACGTTCTCGAATGAGAAAAGCTTTTGGTACTGTTTGATAACCGCATTTTTAGGGCGCGTTAAGATTTCGGTTAAGGCACTTTCGTTCAATGGAGCTAAAGTCGCAATACAAGGTAAGCGACCAATGAACTCTGGAATTAAACCGAACTTCGATAAGTCATCGGGTTCAACTTTAGATAATAAATTTTCGGTTTGATCATCGTTTCTAGATGTAATTGCACCAGCGATACCCATTGATTTATTTGTCGTACGATTTTCAATGATTTTATCTAAACCGACGAATGCTCCGCCGCAGATAAATAAAATGTTCGTCGTATCAACTTGAATAAATTCTTGTTGAGGATGTTTTCGACCGCCTTTTGGAGGAAGATTCGCGACTGTGCCCTCTAAGATTTTAAGTAAAGCTTGTTGAACACCTTCACCACTGACGTCGCGAGTAATTGATGGATTTTCTGATTTTCTTGAGATCTTATCAATCTCGTCCACGTAGATAATTCCACGTTTTGCTTTTTCAATATCGTAATCAGCGGCTTGTAATAAATTAAGAACTACGTTTTCAACGTCTTCACCCACATAACCGGCTTCGGTTAATGTTGTAGCGTCGGCCATCGCAAAAGGTACATTAAGAATACGTGCAATTGTTTGCGCGATTAAGGTTTTACCTGATCCCGTTGGTCCGATTAAAAGAATATTAGATTTTTGTAACTCAACATCAGAAGCTTTCTTACCAGCTAGAGCGTTCACACGTTTATAGTGATTGTGAACCGCAACGGCTATGGTTTTCTTAGCTCGCAACTGACCGATTACATAATCATCTAAGAAAGATTTGATTTCCATTGGCTTTGGAACGCGAAACGCGCCCTTAACGGCCACTTCTTTATCTTTTTCTTCGTCAATAATATCCATGCACAGATCAATACACTCGTCACAAATGTAGACACCTGGTCCGGCAATCAGCTTTTTAACTTCTTTTTGGCCTTTACCACAAAATGAACAGCGTAAAGAAGAATTTGTAGTCGACATATTTAGGCTTCCTTTTTCGTTTTGCGAGACTCTACAATGTGGTCCAATAATCCAAATTGCTTTGCCGTTTCTACATCCATAAAATTGTCTCGTTCCATGGCGGCATGTAAAGTTTTATAGTCTTTACCCGTGTGAGTTTCATAAATTCGCGTTAACTTTTCTTTAGTCTTCACTAATTCTCTAGCATGAATTTCGATATCTGTAACCTGCCCTGACAAACCGCCCCCATGAAGTAGAGGTTGGTGAATCATGATTCTTGAGTTGGGCATTGCAAACCGCTTGCCTTTTGCACCAGCCGTCAAAAGAAGCGAGCCCATGCTAGCGGCCATTCCCATACAGTAAGTGGCTACATCGCATTTTACAAATTGCATAAAATCGTAAATTGCTAGGCCGGCCGTAACACTTCCGCCCGGAGAATTAATATAAAAGTGAATATCTTTATCTGGATTTTCAACTTCAAGAAATAGAATCTGCGCGATAATTGCGTTTGCAACTTCATCGGTAACCGCAGTGCCTAAAATAACAATTCGATCTTTTAATAGCCGCGAGTAAATATCGTAAGATCTTTCACCCTTTGATGTTTGTTCAATGACGTATGGTAAAAGTGGCACAAAGTCTCCTGTTTCAAGTGGTTGAAGTGTTTCAACAGTCTATCCAAGTTCGGCTTAATCGGTGTTATTCTTTAAATATGATTGTTACCAGACAGCTAATAACACAGGTAGTCTAGTCGAGTTTTATTGAATGTGAATAGGAATGATTCAGTTTCTCAAAATTAGACGTGAATAAAGCTATTCGTATTGGCATTACTTATTGATGATAGCGGGCTTTTCGGGTGATACTTTTGCTTTAATTAAAGGAGCCGCATCATGGCAAATATTCAAGTTCACTTGCACGCAAAAGACATCTCAAGCCTCAGTGGCCAAACCCTCGTTGTTTTTACTAAACCGGGCTCAGCCAAAGACAGTGCCGCTAAAATTACGCACGCGGAAACCTCGAAAGCATTAAGTACGGCTTTAGAAGATAAAATTTTAACTGGAGCTAGTAGTGAAGTACTGAGTTTTCGTGAGGCGCGTTTTTTAGGTTTTCGAAATGTAATTAGCGTAGGTCTTGGCGCTGAAGCAAAACTAAATCACGAAGTTGTTCGCCAAGCAGCCGCATCTTTGTGTAAAGAAGCCAAAGCCATGAAAACGACCGAAATTTTTGTTCACCTGGATGGAATCACCGGAAATAAATCACACTTGGCGGAATACACCCAAGCTTTCGTTGAAGGCCTTCAACTTTGTTCTTACAATTTTGACGAATTGAAAACGAACGACAAGAAAAAAGTCGATGGTTTGCAAGTTCATTTAATTACAAAATTAGCGAAAGATAAAAATATTCAAGCAGCCTTCAATGAGGGAACGATTCTTGCGACTTGTACGAACTTCGCAAAACGCCTTGGCGATATGCCCGGAAATTTAATGACGCCAACAATTTTAGCCAATGAGGCAATTGCAGCGGCAAAGGGAACTTCGTTAAAAGTTTCGGCTTGGGATTTAAAAAGAATCGAAAAAGAAAAAATGGGTGGCTTGTTAGGGGTTGCTCGTGGATCAGCCGAAGAGCCGCGCTTCATCGTTATGGAGTACAAAGGCGCCGCCGCTTCTAAAAAGCCCATCGCATTTGTTGGTAAAGGTTTAACCTTCGACACCGGCGGAATCAGCATCAAGCCCAGTGGTAAAATGGAAGAAATGAAATACGACATGTGTGGGGGCGCCGCGGTTATTGGAACCATGCTAGCCATTTCGCAATTGAAATTAAAAATTAACGTAGTCGCTTTTGTACCCGCTACTGAAAATATGCCGGGTAGTCGCGCCACCAAGCCGGGTGATGTTCACACCGCCCGTAACGGAAAAACATTTGAAGTTAATAACACCGACGCTGAAGGCCGACTGATTCTGGCGGATGCTTTGGCCTACGCCTCCGAGCAAAAGCCGCAATTAATTATTGATACCGCCACGCTAACGGGTGCAATGGTTGTAGCGTTAGGTAATGTTCATACGGGATATTTCACTCGTAATGCCAGCTTCAAAAACAAAATTGAAAAAGCTGCTCAGCAATCTGGTGAGCTTGTTTGGAATATGCCCTTAACAGACCAACACGTGAAAGACATGAAGGGCACATTTGCCGATCTATCTAATACTTCAAGCGCCGCGGGTGCAGGTTCTTCTACGGCCGCCGCATTTCTTGAACAGTTTGTTGATGCCGATATTCCGTGGGCCCATTTTGACATTGCCGGAACCGGCTGGGCCTGTGGCAATCGTTTAAACTACTGCAGCCCAAAAGGCGCCACCGGCGTCATGGTAAGAACTTTTGTTGAGATTGCGAAGCAATACGCCTAGGCAGCGAAGCAATACGCCTAAATTAGAAATTCAGAATGACGAGACGTTCGTTCGCTTTGCCTGCGGCGAGCGTGCGTTCAAAATAAACGGATTTATTATTTCCAAAACCATTTTTAAATTGCACGCGAGTTAATATCCACTGGCGCGGCCAATCATCGGATGTGTTTTTAAATTCTAATTGAGTGGTGTAACCTTCAAATTTAAACTGCGCGTTTCTAGGTTTTTCTTTTAAGATTTGTTCTAATGGTAAAAAGATGGCCGACATTTCGGCCGGATCTTGCCCGGCCTCGCATGGAGCCGTTATTTTCATGGTTGGAGATTCACCGGCTACCGCAACACCTTCGGCTTCAAACTCCATTTCAATTTCGGGATAGGTTTTACAAAGGCTTGAAGAAAATCCTGAAAATTGAATCGATTTTTTTCCATCGACTGTAGGTCGAATTTTTATTTTTTGAGAAAGTTGGGCTTTGATTTGTTCTGAAGATAATGTCGAAATTTGAAAAACCTTACCATCAATTGAGGCTGGGTCGCGGGCAATGTCAAATTTTTCAGATATTGAAAAAAATAAACTGATACCTAAGCCGAAACAGAGCGCGAATAGACTAAATGTTTTAACTTTCGAAAGCATAGAATCTCCTAATAAAAGAATATCATAATTCAAAATATCTGGTTGAAGTGACCGCATCAGAGCTAGACTTATAGCGAGCCTATGTTAACACAAAGTGAAGTATGCTTAAAAAAATAGAATTTGAAACCATTTTGCCAATCTGGCGCGATCACCTATGGCCAGGCCGTAAGAGTCAAATTGAACCCGTCAGCGCCATCAATTCTGAAGGTCTGATCAATGTAACTATTCAAGGGTATAAGCCGCACTTTTTTGGCATATATGAAAATCATGAATTAATTGGCGTCAATAGTTGTCATCGAACTTCGCTGAAAGAAATGCGGTCTCGAGGTCTTTGGGTGCATCCACAGCACCGGCATCGCGGGGTCGGAAGCCGATTGTTGCTGCAAGTTTTTGCGCAGGCAAAAGAAGATAAAGCTTCAAGAATCTGGACGATGGCACGGCAAAGTTCGGCCGAATTTTATTTAAGACTGGGGTTTTCTGCCTATAAAGAAACAAGCCAGTATGAATTTGGGCCACATGTTTTTTGTGAGCATCTTGTTACTTAAATTGAACCACAAGCCGCATTTGTGTAGCGATTGTATTTAATATTCATATCTTGAGCTTCAAGTCCAATTGCTAATAATCCTAATTTAGCTGACCAACCGTAAACATTTTCTTGCGGACACTTTTGACGGTCGTCATTAAGATCTGTCACGCATAATTTTTTATATATTGCGCCGGGCGAATTAAGACTTTCAGTTGAAGATTTTTCTGCATGCGTTCTTAAAAAACCGCCTGCTAACTCGCAACCAATCATATAGATGACTGGCTCCGCGCTGGCAGTTTCTGATTTAATAATTGAGGGGATGCCTTCTTGGATAATAACCTGTTCAATGTCTTTGCCGCCTTTTGCGGCCTTCATTTTTTTACGAGCGTTGTAAGTCCAACCCTTAATTTCTTGGGCTGAACTAACGCGTATAACCCCTAGGCCGTATGTGCCAGAATTATTTTTTACGAAGCAAAATGGCGTTTGATTTATTTTTTCTGCTTTGTACTTCACTTGTAAGTTCTTTAAAAAAATATCAACTTGATCTGCCAAGTGATCACGACTGACATCACTGGTAATATCGAACTCGGTAAATTCTTCTGTTTCAACTCGCAACAAAAACGGATCAACTTTAATAATTTCCGAAAACTCTGAAGCAAGTTGATTATAGTTTTTAAAGTAGCGAGATTTTTTGCGTTGATACCAACCTAACTCGCGCGGTGGATTCATTGGTAACGTTACTTGCTGGCCCCACTCCTCAATTGGTAATGAAAAATCATTATTATTAATGACTAGGTCAGGTTTAAAATCTTTAACCCAGGCCGAATTTTCGTAACCGCTGCCAAACTGAAGCTTACGCCCGGTGACTGACTCAAGCGTTAACGTTTCTGATAGATCACGTGGAAAAGCCAGCCGCACATTAAATCCGCCCTGTTCAAGCAGGTCTGCAATGGTTCCAACATTTTCGAGGTAATAAGCATTTTTGGTATGTTCTTCGGTCACAAGTAAAATATTTTTTACTTGAAAAGAATAGTGCACGTTAATGTATTTTTTAAAAATATCAACGGCGCTTTCTTTATCGGTGGGGCAAATATTATTGAAGCCAGCAGGGTATATATTGGCATCAACGTTCGTCACCTTATAGCCTGAATCACGAATATCATAGCTTGAGTAAATTGGATAAGCCAATTTTTTTGTTAATTGCTGAAACCAGGTCTGTAATTCGATATAATTCATGCAAATTTGTTGGTGAATATATTCACGAGCCTTTGATTGATCATTTAAACTCATTGATGTAGCCAATCCGTAATTATTTTTTGCTTTTTTTCTGCATAGCTTGAAAACTTTGCCATTGTTTTTTGATTTAAATTTAAGTCGTCTAGTTTATATTGCTCGAATTTACGTAGTATATCTAATAACGCTTCGGCAATCTGAACTCTAAATTCGTGCTTAAGGGCTTTTTGATTTAAAAGGCTTAAAGCATGATTGCAAATCGAGATTAATAATTCGGTAGCTTCTTCATTCATGGGGCTTTTCTTGCTTTCCATGACGTAGACAAAATATTTTGCGGCTTCAGATACGAATTGCAGCTCTTCTAAAACCAAATGATCATAATTTAAGTTCGAAGTATCTTTTAAGGCAATGTAAATTTCTTCGATTGTGTAGCGCATGACCGGCCGGCTTTGATCGATAATGCGTTTAACTTCTAAGGCTTGATAATGGTTTGATACGCGAAAATGATTCTTCATTTCGGCCAACCGTATATTGAAAAGCGAAATCATTGCCGGCTGCAGCCGCTCTAGCTGCTGAAGAGTTAGTAGAGCTTTTTCAGGCTGCCCCAATTTTTCAAAAATAATCGATAAATTCCACAAGGCCTTTTCCTGAAATAGATCTGCGCTATTTGTTGGTGCCACTGAGATATTTAAAAAATACGGCTGAGCTTTCTCGTACTCTTCATTTTCTAGGTGACGGATCCCCTTTTCAAATTGAAATTCGCGCTCCGTAATAGGCCTAACTTCGGCCTGAGGGGTTGCGTGGGTGCAACTTGTTAAAGTAACAAATAGCAGGCATAGGCCTAAAACTAGGCCTAAGTTAATTAAGCGGAACCAGTTCATCAAAGTTTTTTTGTAAGCTTGAGACATCTTCAGTATTCTGTCTTAACTCGTAGCATTTGTATACTTTCAGTTGCGTTTTGAAGAGGGCC
>JACMNA010000069.1 GCA_014378765.1 Bdellovibrio sp.
GGCACAAAAGGCTGATATCGTCAAACTGCGAACCGTATTAGCTACCATTCCAGAAGTTCGTAAGAACGGTGCCGCGGCCATTAAAAGTTATATTTTAAGTCAATACAGTCCAGAAGAATATCAAGCCATTAAAACGCGAACGTTTGGTTGTGAGGAAGCAGCGGCCGGTACAAAACCAGCTGTTAAAAAAGTCAAATAAGTATTATTATCAGTGATTATTAGACCGGGGCTTAACCTCAACGATCAGGCCCTCGAACGCAAAGTCCCATTTTAATTTATTTTTTGAGAAATGCTGTTGAAAACTGGCTTCGGCTTTTTTCTTGTGATTCCAAGAGTCCTCAATAGAAAAAGCAGGATCATGATGAGCAAAAAGAATTTGTTGAACACCAAAAGTGGCAGCAACTTGAAAACCTCGATCGCAAGTTCCATGCCCCCAACCTTTCTTTAATGCCATGTCGGCTTCTTCATACTGCGCATCGAAATAGAGTAAGTCGGCTTTTTCAAAAAGGCCTGCATCGGCCCCCAACTGTTCGCGCGTTAAGCGTAACGCCTCATGATCAACCGCGTGGGCATAAACCTTATTATTTTTTTCAATCCGAAAGCCATATGAAGGATCGGGATGATCCATTTTATAAGCCGTAACCTCAAACCCATTGATTGCAGTTTTTTTATAAGGCTGCAATGTATGAAACTGAATATCAGCACTTAAACTTTCAAAGCCCACCGGAAAAATTGGTTTTTTAAATAAGTTTCTAACGATTTGTTCAGTTTCAGGTTGGACCGAATAGTAATGAATTTTTTTACCCTTAATAAAATGGGGCGCAAAGAATGGTAAACCCAAAATATGATCAAAATGGAAATGGGTCATCAAAATATGAAACTCATTATGCAGAGATATTCGCCCTAATTTTTCTAATTGATCACTGAGGTGTTTAAGCCCACTGCCACCATCCACAATTAAAGTATGCGGGCCATCGCTGACTTGCACACAGGTCGTTGCGGCACCAAAGCCACCGATAGCCGCGGGCGGATTCTGTTTAATAAATTCATTAATATCGCTTTTACTATTAAAGCCAGAATCAAAAAACTGTTTCATCAGTTTTTCAAAATGCCCAACCCAACCGTATGTATCTAAAGAGCTTGGCAATGAACCACGCACTCCCCAAAATTGAACTTTCATGATGGATTTATTTTCGCTTATTGTTTACAAGGCGTCATGCAAACTTTCGCAAACTTTCACTGTGGCTTGACCCGACGTTGGGCTGGATTTGTATCGAAACGATACAGCTGTCATTCAAGTTTTTGACAGCACCCTAACATTCTTCGCCGAAGCTTTGCTTGCGTCAGACTAGCGCGCATATAGAGCTTATGAATCGGCGAACCTCTTGCAAAATAATAAAATGAAAAGAGGATCATAATATGAAAAATATCTTACTAGCTGGTTTATTAGTTCTTTCAACTTCAATGTCTTTTGCCCAGCAACAAGTCAACACTCAAGGTAATTTCGAAAGAATAGGCAACCCAACAAAGTTACAATCTCAATATCTTGCAATTGCGGAAAGTTTGAATTTAATGGGAAATGACAATTCGGTGTATATTAAAATAATTGAACGCGTGCGGTTTACTAATTCTAGAAGTGCGCAATTTCAATCAGACGGAATTATTCAATTAAGTGGTAGAAAATGGTTAGCTACCAATAACGAAGGCCGTGCCAATATCGTGAAATCGACTATTCAAATTCTTGAGGCCACTTCCGAGTAATTCTCCTACAACTGGCCCCACCCTTGCTACCTTATTACTGATTGCCTAAAACAGTGCAAAAAGGGACCAGTCCGTGAGTTTAAAAAGGTTTGAAGACATTATCGCCTATAAGTCAGATCAAGGGATTACCGCGTTCCACGCGCGTAATTTAGAGGTCGCTGACGTAAGTGAAGAGATCTATAGCCAAATGACTTCCGTCGAACTGAAATCCGCAACTGTGCCTTCTTTCAATGCTTTAGCTGGTTTAGATGAGTCGGAGTCATTTCGCGCCCTCAAAGCGTGGAGCGATGAGCAAAACCCCGCCGTTTTATCTGGGCATGTTAAATTTGGAATAAAGAGTTTAACCCTTAATGTGACCCAAATTTGTAACCTAAAATGTAATTATTGCGCCGCGGGTGGTGATGGCACTTACGGCGAAGCGATTAACAAAGTTTCAGTCGAGAAAACTTTACCACAACTTAAATTTTTTCTAGAAAGCCTTAAAGACGGAAGCGTCTTTAATTTATCTTTCGTTGGCGGTGAACCTTTTCTTTATCCGCAAGCGATGAAAGTTATTTACGATTACGTCTTAGCCCAAACTGCCGGGCGAAAAATTGAGTGTCGGTTTATGGTAACCACGAATGGAACTTTAATTACCGATGCCGTCGTTGAGATGTTAAAAACGATGCGCATCTACGTCACCGTTAGTCTTGATGGAACAAAAGAAATAAACGATATTGTGCGCCCAAGTAAAAGCGGCCGCAGCTCGACGGATGCGACACTTAAAGGTTTAAAAAAGTTAGTCGCGATTCGACCGTATTTAGAATCTATCGGTATTGCGGCGGTGGTCACAAAACAAAATTCAGAAATCAAACAGAATTATTTATTCTTTAAAACTCTTAACGTTGACTGGTGTGAATTCAATTACGCCTACGCCGAGCGTGACGTTGAAACGCAAAATAAATACTTACAGCAAATGCAAGAGATCGCCGAAATCGCGTGGCAAAGCGGTGGCGAAGAAGAGCTAAGAAAAATCAGAACCATAAATGCTTACTTTGACGTATTAGACTCTCAACAGCGTATTGAAAATTTTTGCGGCGCCGGAAAAAGTTATCTAATGATCGACGCAAAGAATCGCCTTTACACGTGCCCATGGCTGGTCGGTGAAAAAGATGAGATCGTCGGCGAGAATTCGGTGATCGATTATGACAAATTAGATAAATACCAGAAACCTTTAATAGAATTAAATAACTGTAACAACTGCTGGGCGCGGTTTGTGTGCGGCGGAGGATGTATGTACGTGCACCGCGAGCATACAGGCGATAAGCATTTAAAAGACGAATTATTTTGTGAACGAACTCGGGGCTTGATTCTTTTAAGTATTCTGTACTATAAAAGAGCCAGAGCCGCCGCTTAATAGCACTGAAAGGCTAGGAACATATGAAAACAACGACCGTAAAAAAAGAAGCAACTACCAAGGCTTCTAATCACATTAAAAAGGTAAAGCCTTCTAAGCGCTTACCAACTCGCACGACTGGTATTTCTTGCCCACCCACTGGTGGACCTGATTCAGCCGGCTAGTTTTTAGAATATGAACAATACGAATTCATCGGCTCGCCCGACGGCGAGCAAAGATGGCAAGCCTCGCCCACCGGCGAGCAAAGATGATCTAAATGCTTCAGCTCACTTTAGCTTAAGACAAGTCATTACTCGGATTATATTTGCGCTCATTGCGTCTGCGATGATTTCTACTTTGAAATTAGACTACATTGAAAGTTACTTGTATGACGTGCGGGTAACACTTAAGGCGATGTTGGGCCTATCGAACCCAACAAATACCCCTATCGTCATGGTTAAAATCAGTAACGCCACCGTCGACCAATTTAAAGGATTTCCGGGCTTCCAGCAGCATACTAATTTTTTAAATCAATTAAAAAAAGGCTCACCCCACTTTGTTATTTACGAATTTCGAAATAAAGATGGAAAAATCGAAGATATCGACGGAACCGAGGCCGAAAGATTAGCCTTCGCAAAAACCGCTGAACAGATTAAAGAATTTTACGTACCCACCGATAAAACGGAACTTAAAGCCGAGGCCGGCAAATTGAAATTTGACGAGCCCTTAGAAAATATTAAAATCTTTTCGGGGCCTAAAGCGCCGGATATGTATTTGTTTGCAAAAGACAGTGTCTACCGCCGCATGTTGATTAATTACCAAGATCAAATTCTACTTCATGCAAATGTCGCGGGCTTCTACAACCCCGAAATCGCAGCCTTAAAAAACATTCGTGGCCGTTTTGAATTTTTAGATTCAAGCCAAGTTTATATTCATTATTACAAGCAAGGTTCGTTTCCAACCTTCAACTTTGAAGACGTTTTAGAAGGAAAAGTCGACCCGGCTGTTTTTAAAGATCGTCTTGTCATCGTTGGCACTGATACCGGAAAATCAGTTCGTGAATATGTGCAGACTCCTTATTCGCGCGAGATTACTAGTATGGCTTCGATGGAATTGCACGCCAATATGTTTCAAACTTTAATTGATAACTCGGCCCCTCTCCGCCTTCCTCCGTGGGTCAATATTCTTTTAACTAGTTTGATTTCAGTTTTAACCGTGCACGTCGTGTTAACGCTGAAGCCTTCGCGCGGATTACTTTTATTAATGGCGACTTTACTAGGATTAGCGTTAGTCGCCATTATACTTTACGCTTTATTTACAATTTGGATTGATTTAGCGCACCCGTTCTTGGCTATTTTCTTATGTTATTATTTCTTTATTCCGTACCGGCTTATTATCGAAAATCGTAAAAGCTGGGAGTACTTTCAAAAAAATAAACTACTTAAGCAAGTTGAAGAGCTTAAAACTAATTTTATCTCAATGATGTCTCACGATTTAAAAACGCCCATTGCGCGCATTCAGGGCATGACTGAAATGATTTTAAAAGATGAAGTGGCGCTGAGCTCACTTCAACGCGAAGCCGTCGATACAATCCGCAGCAGTTCAGACGACCTTTTAAAATTTATAAATTCTATTTTACAATACGGCCGCATTGAAAGCCAGGGCGTAGAGTTGCATCGCCAATCTAAAGACATCAACCAAATTATTATAGACGTAATTAAAAAACATGAATTTTTAGCGAAGGTAAAAAAAATTAAAATCGTAAAGGAACTTGAAACTTTATTTCCGGTATCAGTAGACCCTGACTTGATTCGCCAGGCTTTTTCGAACTTGATTGAAAATGCCATTAAGTACAGTGGGGAAGAATCGACCGTCATTGTGCGTACGCGTGAAGAGCAAAATAAAGTTTTAATCGATGTGATTGACCAGGGGATCGGAATTCCGGCCGTAGACCTACCTAATATCTTCATGAAATTTTTTCGTAGTCATAACGTCAAAACTTCAACCATCAAGGGCACGGGGCTTGGGCTGTATTTAGCTCAGTATTTTGTACATCTTCATCGCGGCGAAATCACCGTAATCAGCAATTCAGATCAGGGATCTCATTTTACGGTGCATTTGCCTATTAATCAGTAGATTTTTGGTGTAAAAGCTTAGAAGGTTGGCATCCGGCAAGGGGTCGATCGGGGTTTTCGTATTTATCAGGGGGATATCCATGTTAAAAGTTTTAGTTGTTGATGACGACCAAGCATTAAGGCTTTCGGTTCGCTCAGCGCTTGAAAGCACTAAAAAATTTAGCGTTGAAGAAGCATTTGACGGTATTAACGCCCTCGAAAAAGTAAAGGCCGCGCCGGTCAACACGCGCGCTTACGATATCGTAATCTTAGATGTTGATATGCCCCGCCTGAATGGTTTGGGCGCCCTGAAAGCAATCAAAGAACATGATCCAGGAATTATCGTACTGATATTAACCGCGCACGCCACCGTTGAAGCGGCCGTACAATCAGTACGTGATGGTGCTTATAACTTTTTATCTAAGCCCATTTCAAGCGATGAGTTGATTGCCTTAATCGATAAAGCTATTACGGCGCATACGTTAATTTCGACTTTAGCAGTTTCGTCTCCGGTGTTTGTGGATGAAGGCCGTAAAATCATCGGTAACACTTCACAGATGCAAAAAGTATTTAACGTTATTCATAAGCTAGCAAAAGTGGAAACGCCGGTTCTCATTCGCGGTGCTTCCGGTACGGGTAAAGAGTTAGTTGCTAAAGCCATTCATTTTAACTCGGCCCGAAAAGATGAAAAGTTTGTGGCGATTAACTGTTCGGCAATTCCAGAAAATTTATTTGAATCTGAATTATTCGGCCACGAAAAAGGATCTTTCACGGGCGCCAGCGAACGTAAAATCGGAAAATTTCAATACGCCGAGGGCGGCACCCTGTTTTTAGATGAAGTGGGCGACATGCCACAACTGATGCAGGTGAAATTACTGCGCGTACTGCAAGAAAAATTATTTATGCCGGTGGGATCGAACCGTGAGATTTGCACGAATGTTCGCATTATTGCAGCGACGAACCGTCCGTTAGAAGAAATGATGAGAGACGGGCGTTTCCGTGAAGATTTATTTTATCGTTTGAACGTTGTGCCGATTTATTTACCGCAATTGAATGAACGTAAAGATGACTTAGAAGTTTTGATTCACATTTTTATGCGAAAGTTCAATCAGATTCATTGTAAACGCGTAACAACCGTTAGCAAAGATGCGATGTCAGTTTTAAAACGCTACAATTGGCCAGGAAACATTCGTGAATTAGAAAATGTGATTGAGCACGCATTCGTTTTAGAAAATTCAAATTCAATTACGCTTGGAAGCTTGCCTGAGGCTGTTCTTGAGGCCGTCGGAGTTAATTTAGTTGAATCGATGGAAGCGCTTCGGAGTCAATCTGAAACAATAAAAAAGTCTGCACAAGTTTTTAGCGAGGATGAAATGAGTGCAGATGAAGATTTAGCTATTGACTCAATTCTTTCGGATGATGATTCAGCAGAATCTGGTGACGAAGATATTAGCATGGCGATTCCGAACAATGGGCCCTTAGACTTTAACGTGCAAAAAGAAGAATTTGAAAAACAGTTTATTATCAAGGCCTTGAAGACTTTCAAAGGTCGAATTAATCAGACTGCGATTCACGCCAATATTCCAAAAAAGACTTTGCTTCGTAAAATTGAAAAGTATGGAATCGTGGCGAAAGAATATGCAGAGCCAAAATTATAATCGAACAAAATTTTAACATCATCGAACGAAAAATATTCGTTCGATGATGTTGTTGACTGAATGATGAGGGATAGTTAGCGTGACTTTCCCATGGCAATGAATCCCCTTCCACCTCAAGCTTATACGAAAGAAACTTTGCAAAAAGCCTATGCTTGGCTTTTGACTCAAAGCCCTTCGATCAAGGATATGGCATCAACTCAAGACATGTTGATTAGCCTTTACTTAAAGGCTCAACGTAATGGTGATGCGTCGTTAGAAGCGCCAAGTATTCAGAATTTTAAACAAGAGCTCAAATCCTTGGCGGGATTGATGGGTGATCTTCAACCCTCAGCTCACGGATACACCCCAAGTAAACCAGCTCCTCAACCTGCTAATGGTCATGCAAATGGTTCAGCCCCTACGACTGGGCCGGCAATGCCAGCCTTTGTTGCGGGTGATAGCTCGTCATCACTGATGGCTCAGTTAGATCCTAACTCGTTACAAGCGCTTACTGATGTTAAGAATACGCTTAATTTAAGCGGCGACGCCGAAGCGCTGCGCGCTTTAATTGCCCTAGGTTACAAACAATTCCAAAAAATATACTCTTAATATATTGCCAGCCTTGCGACGACGCCAACATTTTCGCCTAGCACAAAAGCCTGCTGCAGTCTTAAAGCACTGCCCATGTGCTTTTCTTTTTGCTAATCTGTTCATCATCCCCAGAGATAGTACAGTTAATTTGAAGGAGCTTTGAGTGTCAGGATCATCTTCCCCCGATTATAAAAATACAATTCGTTTACCCCAGACTGAATTTCCAATGAAGGGTGATCTGCCAATCAACGAACCTAAAATTATCGCGAAGTGGGAAGCCGATAAAATTTACGAACGATTATTAGAAAAAAATAAAAATAATGCCGGCTTTACGTTGCCCGATGGGCCGCCGTACGCGAATGGTTCAATACACATTGGGCATGCGCTGAATAAATCACTTAAAGATTTTATTTTAAAATATAAATCCATGCAGGGTTTGCACGCTCCATTTATTCCGGGGTGGGATTGTCATGGTTTGCCAATCGAACACAAAGTCATGAAAGAACTTTCGGAGAAAAAAATTGTTAAAACCGACCAAGAGGTTTTAGCTTTATGCCGAGCTGAAGCCAGTAAGTGGATTGATCATCAACGCGAGCAATTTAAACGTTTAGGAATTTTAGCCGATTGGCAACACCCTTACTTAACCATGTCGAAAGAGTATGAAGCTGAAGAGGTTCGTGAATTTGCGCGCGCATTCAAGCGCGGCGTGATTTACCAAGGGGTCAAACCCGTTTACTGGAATTGGACTTTAAAAACAGCCTTAGCGGATGCTGAAATTGAATATCACGATCACAAGTCACCTTCGATTTATGTAAAATTTGAAGTAACCGATGCCGGTACTTTAAAAAAACTAGGCTCACCCAAAGAAAAAACTTCGTTTGTTATTTGGACGACAACACCTTGGACTCTTCCTGCGAACGTTGCGATTTCGCTTCACCCAGATTTTGAATATGCCGTATTTAGCACGGGTTCAGAAAATTTAGTGATTGCGAAAACTTTGAAAGAAGCTTTTGAAAAAGAAACTGATTTAAAATTAACTGAAAAATTTGTCATTAAAGGTGCTGATCTAGATTTAGGAAAAGCTCGCCACCCGTTTATTGATCGCGATTCGATTTTAGTTTTAGGACCGCACGTGACGGCAGATGCCGGTACGGGCGCGGTACACACGGCGCCGGGTCACGGGGTTGACGACTTTAGAGTCGGTATGAAATACAATCTTCCCGTTTTGAATCCGGTTGATGATGCTGGACTTTATAATGAAGATTTTGCCGAGATGAAAGGGACAAACATTTTTAAAGCGAACCCAATCATCGTTGAACGCTTACGAAATTCAGGGCACTTGATTAAATTTTCTGAATTTATTCATAGCTATCCCCACTGCTGGCGCTCAAAAACTCCATTGATTTTTAGAACGACGGCGCAGTGGTTTATGGGCATCGATCAAGAGGCGACTCAGATTCGCGCTAAAACTTTAAAGGCTTTAGACGAAATTCAGTTTTTTCCTGAGTGGGGACACGCGCGTTTCAAAGCGATGATGGAGAATCGTCCAGATTGGTGTTTATCTCGTCAAAGAATTTGGGGCGTGCCGATTCCAATTATTATTTGTATTGCTACCGGTGAACCTTTAGCTGACTACGATATAATGATGAAAGCCGCTGATATCGTCGCCGAAGGTGGTATTGAAGCTTACTATAAAACCGATGCGAATGTGTTAGCCGGCAAAGCTTGGAAAAAGCCTGCGAACGCTAAGCCTGAATTTGGTTCGCAGGGTTTTAAATTAGGTCGTGATATTTTAGACGTTTGGTTTGACTCAGGCGTTTGTCATGCGGCCGTGCATTCCAAATATGCGAATCGTGGTTATAAGAATACGCAGGCCGATATTTATTTAGAAGGTTCTGATCAACACCGCGGTTGGTTTAATACTTCGATGCTTTCTTCGATGGCGACGACGGAAAAGCCGCCGTTTAAGGCGCTGATCACGCACGGTTTTGTTAATGATTCTCAAGGCCGCAAAATGAGTAAGTCTTTAGGTAACGTGATTGATCCGAATGAAGTGTCTAGTAAAAGCGGGTCAGAAATTGTGCGGCTTTGGGCGTCTTACGGAGATTATGGTAATGATATTGGTTGCGGCAAAGAAGAATTAACTCGCGTCACTGAAACATACCGCAAAATTAGAAATACAATGCGTTTTTTATTAGGCTCAACTTCAGATTTCGATTTTAAAACCGAGCAAATTGCGCCCGCGCAAATGACGCAAGTTGATCAATGGATGTTGCATAAAACGAATGAATTGATCACTGAAGTGACAGCCGCTTACGAGCGCTATGAATTTTACCGCGTTTACCATTTGCTGAATCACTTTTTTACGGTGACGCTGTCGGCGACTTACATGGATATTTTAAAAGATCGACTTTACACTTGGAAAGCTAACGGACTTCCGCGCAAGAGTTCGCAGACAGTTCTGCACTTAACCACTTCTGCATTAATACGCATGATGGCGCCTATTTTGTCTTTCTTAGCCGAAGAAACTTACTCTTACTTTAAAGATAAAACCAAAGACTCTGTTTTCTTAGAAGATTTTCCGAAGGCGAATGCGGCTTGGGCCCAACCTGAGTTAGCCATTTTATTTGAAAAAGCCCTAACGGTACGAAGCGACGTACAGAAAAAGTTAGAAGAGTTACGCGCTAGCAAAACAATCGGTTCAAGCTTAGAAGCTTCAGTGGATATTAAAGCCGAAGGAGATATTTTAACTTCGTTAAAATCAATTCAAGATTTACGCGAGTTTTTCATCGTATCAGAAGTAAAGGTAATGCCTGGTACTTATTCGGTGGTGGCGCAAAAAGCGAATGGCGAAAAATGCGTACGCTGCTGGGTGTATTCAGATCAAATTTCTACGTCTGAAAAAACTTTGGGCGTTTGCCCTAAGTGTGTCGAGGCTTTGACGTGAATTTTGCAGTCAGCCGCAAGTATTTATTGTTAATTACTTTGAGTTGCTTGTTGATCGCCATCGATCAACTAACCAAGATTTACATTCACACTCAATTTCAACTTCATGAATCGCACGCGGTTATTGAAAACTTCTTTAACATTACTTACGTTAGAAATTTTGGTGCGGCCTTCGGCTTTTTATCGCAGGCTCCGCCCGCCTTTCGGGAAATATTTTTTTTAATGATGCCTCCCCTAGCCTGCCTGATCATTCTTTATATTTTGCGGGGTATCGATGAGCGCGATACCAAGCAAGTTCTTTCATTGAGTTCAATATTTGCAGGTGCGCTTGGTAATTACCTAGACCGTCTGCAGTTTCGCTACGTCATTGATTTTTTAGATTTTCATATTTACGGAAATTATTCGTGGCCCGCCTTTAATGTGGCCGACATGGCCATTGTGATAGGCGTAGCCTTTCTAATGATTTCGATGCTGAAAGAAAAAAAATTAGCCGAGCAAAATCGGGTCGATACCCCTGTAGCCGCGCCACCCATAAACGATGTAAAGATGAATGAATTATGATTCCGGAGATTGTACTGGGAGCCATTCGGATTCCAACTTTCTTTTTGGTTATCAGCCTCAGCTTAAGTATTTTATTAGTTTTTCTTTCCAAACGCGTTGACCAATTTGGAAAATCTCGAACGCACGCCTTTAATTTGGCTCTTATTCTTATGGCGGCGGGCTTTATCGGTGGCCGGCTTATGCACGTGTTTTATGAAGACTGGGCTTATTACCGCGCTGACTTGGTGCAAATTTTATTTTTCTGGAATGGCGGCTTCGTATTTTATGGCGGCATGTTGGCCTGCTTAGCAGCCGCTTGGCTTTATGTAAAATTTCAAAAATTAAATTTTTTCGAGTGGGCTGATTTTTTTACACCTTTATTATCACTCTCGCACGCCTTAGGGCGCGTTGGTTGTTTGCTGGCAGGGTGTTGCTATGGCTCGATGTGTTTACTACCTTGGGCACTTGATAATCGCCATCCCACTGCTTTGTACTTAATCGGTGGTGAACTGATTATTTTTGCTTACGTGCGATGGTGCGAACGCGCGGTCATTAAAGGATCCGCTAAAATTCCACCCCGCGGTCAACTTTTTATTAAATGGGTTTTCTTGCATTCGTTATTGCGCTTTGAAGTAGAGTATTTCCGCGATGATTTCCGTGGACATTTTTTTACTTTACCCGCGTTTGGGTCGATTTCAATTTCTCAGATGATTTGCTTGATTTTTATGATGCTGGCGATTGTTTATTTTATTGTGTCGTCTGAATGGTTGAAAAAACTTTATATCCGCCCGCCGTCGTAATACTAGGCTGGTTCACAAAACTTCCCACCGACGTTGAAACTTTGTAACCCGCTGCGGTCGTCGCCGTTTGCGTCGCGCCCGAAATTAATTCAGCCGAAGTTTTTCCGAAGAACGGAATCAATCCCACTTCAGCATTAATGGCTTTTAAGTTAAACGGGTTAGCACACGAGCTAAGCCCCGCAAATAAAACAGCTAGTAGTATTTTATTTAATGTACGTCTGTTCATAGCTAACTTATCGGTATTCGGCGACGAAAGTTAAGGGCACTATTTCGAATTGACCCCTCTTTCGTCACCAAAAGCGCCTCAGGGTGAGACGGCAAATTTCTAAAAACTGTATTCAACCCCGGTCATAACATTTAAGCCTTCGTCATAAAATCCATAGTTGGATTCGTAACGTTGATTAAATAAATTTTGAATTCGCGCAAATACCGCGACAGATTCGGTTGCCTTAAAGTCAGCGGTTGTGTGAACTAACGTATACGGCTTTAAATTACCGTAAGTGGTCGAACCCGTTCGATCGCGTCGTTCACCCGCATGTTGAATTTCTAAACCTAAACCAATTCGGTTAAACTCTTGGCGAATTTTTAAACTGGCGGTTTTTAATGGCCGACGCGGTAACCAGGCGCCTTGATTTAAATCTTTGGGTTCTTGATACCCAATGCCTAAATTAATATTCATTCCGATGGGCGCAATGTTGTAACCGGTGACAACTTCGACTCCTTGGGTTTTTGCATTGTAGGTGTCATAAACCGGTGGAAAGCCTCGAGACATGATCAGGTTTTTAAAGTAAGTTTCAAAAATTGAAAACGAGGTGTAAAAATTTGGTGTCACATTCTTTTCAAAGGAGACCGAGTAGGTGGTTGAAAGTTCGGGTTCTAAATTTGGGTTACCGTAAGAAGAATAAAGTTGAAAAAGGCTGGGGCGTTTAAATCCCGTTGAATACTCAAGTCTTAGCATCTCGTAAATCGATAAACCAACTTGATGAGTGGTAATAGTGCTTCGGCCCGGTTCAAAATCTAAACGCTCGCCAAGCTCGAGCAGCCAGTTTTCAGAAAAAATAACTTCGGCCTTGGTGAAGTAACCCTCATATTTAATTTCTTTGTCGGCACTAAGTATATCAGCATCGTTAAAAATCATTCGTTCTTGATTCAGCGTACGACCCATTTTCAAATTGAAGTGCGTCGACTCAACCGGGGTAATTTCTAACCGGGCGGCAAACAATTTTCCAATGTAATCTTGCTTTGTGGGAAAGCCCTCTGACGCGAAGACATCTTGTTCAAAAAGTCGCGCGTTAAGTTGATTTGTCACAATTAATTTTGGTTTCATAATTATATTTGAAGCGCCTAAAATTCCGGTCACGGCGTGCATATAAGTAGAAGTTCTAAATTCATCGGCATCGGCCGCCTTAAAAGATGGATTGGCCGTGGTTGAAATTTTGGTGCGATCAAAAGAGGTTTGTAATTTCAAAATCGCTTCGACGGAATCGCGATACACCAGCCCCAACTCGGCCGAATCAAGACTAGTGGGATATCTTTGTTCAGAATCAAGCACGGGCGAGCGAGCCTGTTTTTGCGAATGACTGCCGCGAATTAAAACTCCAAACTGATCGTTAACGGCATAAAGGCCGCCAGCATTTAAAGCGAATTGGTTGTGATTTCCGGCTTGCGCCATGACTTGGCCAGAAGATTTGATCTCTTTCGGAATTGTATCAATTTTTATAACTCCCACCAGCGCTTGTCCGCCATAAATAACTGACTGACTGCCTTTAATAACTTCAATTCTTTGTACTGATTTTATATCTAAATCATTTAAATCAAAAGTACGTTGCACGGTGGTTGAGTCATAAAATGGAATTCCATCAACTAAAATTTGAATATGACTGCCGTCACCGCCGCGCATGAAAATCGAGGTGGGCGTAAAGTTAGATTGCACAATTGTGATATTGGCTTGCGTCGCAAGTAAAGTTGTTATGTTACGGGCCCGCGATTTTAGGATTTCTGCTTTATCGATGACGATTCGACTAGAAGAATTAAATTTAGTTTCTTTGACGACGGTTTCAAAATCTTGAACGGCGCTAGCTTGTTGATAAAAAAACAAAATAGTGCCGAAAGAGATTAAAAAAAATTTCATTGGCACCCCTTGACGCTGGTTAAGTTGCGCCCGAAATTTTACAAGATCAACTTTTGTATTTTTTTGAGACTGCGCAGTATGGGTGTTGGCCTATTTCAGTATGTGTTCAAAGTTTTGACAGGTAATAGTTACCTCAGTGGTTATAAGTTCGTTAGTTAATGGTCTTGGGCTTGAATATATAAATTGTTGAAATAAGGAGTTTATATGAAAAACCTTTTAGGTTTAGCCGGATTATTACTAGTAAGTGCATTCTTCGTGGGATGCGGTGATAAAGGCAACGACAACAATAACAATAACAATAACAACAACGTAGCGGGCCCTTGCCCTGCTGGTAGTTTTTATTCAAGCAGTGGCTGCATCGGTGTCAACGGAGGCCCGCCTACTCAACCCACATTTCAATTAAACAATGGTTTTTACGCTGATAACTGGACAAATACGACTGGAATTACAATCGTCAATTCTCAAAAGATGAAAGACTTTTTTAAATTTGGAATGGGTGTTTGTGACCGCGCGGCTTACAACGGTGGAACTTCAGCCTGTGATTCTTATACAGGTGGCCGTTTAGATATGATCATTCAATTTCCAAGTAATGGAATTAATATGGCCATCGCCACTATCATCGCACAGCCGCGACAACAATCTTGGGG
Source organism: Bdellovibrio sp. (assembly GCA_014378765.1). Classification (GTDB taxonomy): domain Bacteria; phylum Bdellovibrionota; class Bdellovibrionia; order Bdellovibrionales; family Bdellovibrionaceae; genus Pseudobdellovibrio. The sequence continues at coordinate 14,543 of JACMNA010000069.1, forward strand.
CTCATACCAATATCAATTGCCCTCGGGATGGGGATTTTTAGGCGCGGCCCTTGGTTACGCCACCGGTATATGGTTGCCTGATCCAAAATACTATCAAGGGGTTGAGCGAAATCCATTGCGAATTGAAAACATGGCCGTTTCTATTATTAATAACTCCGCCGGTTTTGAAGCTCGCGGTTACGGCCCGGGTGGCAGTGCCATGGCCGGAACATTATTATCAATTCAGGTTCCGCAAGGAAAAATGGAAGACGCCAGCTTCAAGTTTAATTTTTTAGTGGGTGATACTGCGGCGGCTCGTGGAACAATGAGACGTTGCCAATATCCTAATTGCGGTTTGTAATACTCAATAATTATGACAACGATTCGCGAAGTTAAGTGCCCGCTTTGCGGGCGCTTATCGTTATACGCACCAACTAATCCTTACCGCCCCTTTTGCTCCGAGCGCTGCCGCTTGATTGATCTTGGCGAGTGGGCTGATGGCAAGTACGCCATCCCCGTTCATAAAGAAGCCCAATCCTATCAAGAAGAATCAGGTGACGAAGACGAAGCTATTTTATCTAACAATGACGCTGATGGCGACTCTGAGCCCGAATCTTAAGCGCTTGTTTTTAAAAATCACAAGAGTATGCTCAAGCCTCTAAGAGGAAAATTTTCAGCATGCTAATGACTAAGCTTCGTCGTATTTTAATTGGCTCCCCGTTAGATTCTTCTCATCAGCAACACCAACTGATTCCAAAATGGAAAGCTTTAGCCGTACTTTCTTCAGACGCTCTGTCTTCAACTGCCTACGCAACTGAAGAAATAATAATTCCTCTATCGCTTGCCGGAATATACCTAGCAACAATGTGGTCTCTGCCAATTGCGCTCGCAATTTTAGCGCTTATGATAATAATAACTTTATCATATCGGCAGACAATTGTTGCTTACCCCAATGGAGGCGGTGCTTATATCGTCGCAAAAGAAAACCTAGGAAGTGGTGCGGGATTAGTCGCGGCCGCCGCCTTAATGATTGATTACATATTAACAGTTTCTGTTTCGGTCTCGGCCGGAATTGAAAATTTAATTTCCGCCTTCCCGCAACTTCAAAATGTACAAGTATTTTTTTGCATCTGGATTATTTTAATAATAATGGTATTAAGCCTTAGAGGCGTTAAAGAATCGGCCACGGTTTTTGCAATTCCAACTTATCTTTTTATTTTTTCAATTTTGACTTTAATCATCGTCGGTATTGTAAGAGGGCCAATAGAAGGGCATGTCGCAACAGAGGCAATTAGTAATACTTTACCTAATATCGGCATCATTTTACTTTTGCGAGCCTTTTCTTCTGGTTGTACGGCTCTAACCGGAATTGAAGCTATCTCTAACGGCATTCCTCTTTTCAAACATCCACAATCGAAAAATGCGAATCGCACGTTAGTCGCGATGGTACTTATTTTAGGGGTTTTATTTGCCGGAATTACGTATTTAGTTAATCAGTTTGGATTAACCCATATTGAAGGCCAAACATTAATTTCTTCACTTTCTAAAGCTGTATTCGGAAATGGTTTTTTCTACTATGTTGTTCAGGCATCGACTGCGCTTATTTTATTTTTAGCGGCCTCTACAAGTTATGCGGACTTTCCCCGATTGGCATCATTGTTAGCTAGAGATCGGTATGTACCTCGTCAATTGGCAAGCATTGGCGACCGACTTGTCTTTTCGAACGGAGTTATCGGACTTACAATTTGTTCAATTTTGCTTGTTATTTTCTTTGGAGGCAGAACCCATCACTTGATTCCTCTTTACGCGGTTGGTGTATTTTTGTCTTTTACATTGTCCCAAGCTGGAATGGTTGTTCACCATTATCGACTCCGACAAAAACGATGGGTCGCTTCACTGATTATGAATGCAATTGGCACTGTGACGACTGCGGTTGTTTTAGTTGTTATTGCTGGGTTTAAATTTACCCACGGCGCCTGGATGGTAATAGTTTTAATTCCTATTATCGTTTACAGCTTTTCGCGCATTCACTATCACTACGTTATGTTTGCTCGCGAACTTTCGCAGTCGCACTACTTAATTGATAAATGCGAGAAGATGACCAGCCACGTGGTGATTATTCCAATTTCGGGCCTGCACTTAGGCGTGATGAATGCCATTCGCTACGGGCAAAGTATCGGTAATGATCTGCGCATTTGTTACGTGAAGATTGGCGACCCTGAAGGCCGCGAGCGATTGCAAGATCAATGGGCCGAAAAATTTCCCGAAATGAAATTGCATATTTTAGATTCTCCGTACCGTTCGGTCTCGGGGCCTATTTTAGATTTCATCGATGAAGTCTCTAAAGAAAATCCGGCCGAATTTATTACGGTGATCTTTCCAGAATTTTTAACGGCTAAATGGTATCATCAACTTCTTCATAATCAGACGGCGTGGTTAATTAAGCTTTCGCTGATCTACAAAAAAAATGTCATCGTTACCAGTGTTAAATATCATTTAAAAACTACGTAAACATAAGGCTTTGCGAGCTTATCATTTTGCTTTTCTGCCGCCAGCAAAGCTTTCGCGTCATTAAGCCTGTTGACGAAAATGAAAATTTGTTTTCTGATTGGTTTATCAAGGATGATGATTTAGCAACAGGATGTGACAACAACCACCCTCGCTAGGCGTATTAATCTACGCAAAAAGCGAATCGTCTCAAGAAGGAGAACGAAAATGAATAAAGCGCAATTGATCGAAAAGATCTCTACAGAAACAAAGATGCCAAAAGCACAATGCGAAAACATCGTTGACTGTTTTATCACGAACGTGAAAAAAACAGTTAAGAAAGGTGATGACGTGAAACTAGTTGGTTTCGGTACATTCACTAAAGCAAAGCGTAAAGCTCGCATGGGTCGTAATCCACAAACTGGAAAAGCGATCAAAATTCCTGCTGCTTGGGCTCCAAAGTTCCGCGCTGGCGCAGAATTCAAACACTTAGTTAAATAATTTTCAGCCGCCCGGCTGAACTGTTATATTTTCAGCCGCCCGGCTGAAGTAATTAACTCTGTTAATTTGATTCAATTAAAAAGCCTTGGGTAAAACCAGGGCTTTTTTTATATTTAATCCTATATCAAAAAAATGATTACGCATTGAGCAAACACGATTTAAGTCGCGCTTAATATATTCTATTCCTAAATCTCCCAATCAAATAAAATCCAGTGCAAATTTTGGCTAATAGGTCCGCTGAATCGAATATCTCGCTTTACATGGCTAAAAATCAATGGGTCAAAGTTTGCAACACCCCAGTTGTCGCAAACGATAAATTTTAATGAAAGGACTTAATCATGTCTTTACGATTCGCAATATCAGCAACGGTTTTACTTTTAGGAATCAGCGTTTTTGCCGCTGAAAATCCAGTGAATGCCGACAACAGTGCTCGAAATAAACAGCAATTAGAAAATAACGAAATCGATGCTCGTGATCAAGGCTCATCCAAATCTGATGTTGAGACTACTCGCAAAATTCGTCAGGCCGTCGTTAAAGAAGATTCTTTATCAACGAATGCAAAAAACGTAAAAATTATTACGATGAAGGGTCATGTTACTTTGAAGGGGCCCGTTAAGTCGATGGATGAAAGCAAAAAAGTTGAAATGTTGGCGCGTAAAGTGGCCGGCAAAGCTCATGTCATGAATGAATTAGAAATCGAAAAACAATAACAACAACAAACAATAGGAGACTATGACTATGGATATCGGAAAAGATGAACACAAAGCAGTTTTTGGAATTTACGGATCACGTTCTGCGGTTGAAACCGGCGTTGATCGTTTAAAAATGGATGGTTTTATGCCTGCTGAAATTTCAGTTTTATTACCTGAACGCGGAGGCTCTGATAAATTCGCTCATGAAAATTCAACGAAAGCCCCTGAAGGAGCTTCCGTTGGTGCCGGTACTGGTTTAGCAATCGGTGGTACTTTAGGATGGTTAGTCGGAATCGGTTCTTTAGCTATTCCTGGAGTTGGTCCTTTCATCGCGGCGGGCCCAATTTTAGCGGCATTAGCTGGTGCCGGTACAGGCGCGGCTTTAGGTGGTATCGCCGGTGGTCTTATCGGAATGGGCATTCCTGAATACGAAGCAAAACGTTACGAAACTTTCGTAAAAGACGGTGGCATTTTATTATCAGTCCACACTGGTAATGCCGAAATGATCAAGAAAGCTAAAGTAGCTCTTGAGCAAACTGGTGCACGTGACATTTCTTCGTCTTCAGAAGTTGAAGGTCACATGAAAAATAAAAATGTTGCTGACGTTAACCACAAGCCAACAACGTTTTAATTTTTAGTAAAATATTATAATAGTGGAACAAAAGGTTCTGTTGAAGCGGAAGGCTGAACAAGTCTTCCGCTTTTTTTTGCGATGTAATGATCTTCATTGACCTGAATAGGTTTCTTAGAAAAGATCAGTCTATGGTCTCTAATCAAAATGCGATTAAAAAAATTGGTGTCTATACAAGTGGTGGCGATGCTCCGGGAATGAACCCAGCTATACGAGCCGTGGTTCGATCGGCAATCTCGCAGGGTGTACGCGTTATGGGAATTCTACACGGTTACTCGGGCATGATTGATAACGAGATGAAGCCGTTGCAAATGCGTGATATGGCAAACATTATCCAGCGCGGGGGCACGATTTTAAAAACCGGGCGCTCGAATGATTTTATGAAAGCTGAGTTTCGGGCTAAGGCCGCGCAGAATTTGCGGACGCAAGAGATTGATGGCCTGATCTGCATTGGAGGCGATGGATCGTTTCGTGGGGCTCAGGCGTTGTACGAAGAACACAAAATTCCGGTGGTGGGCATTGCGGGCACAATTGATAACGATGTTTATGGCACTGATGACACAATTGGTTTTGATACTGCGATCAACACCGCGATGGAAGCGATTGATAAAATTCGTGATACGGCGGATAGTCACGACCGAATTTTTATTGTTGAAGTGATGGGCCGCAATTCGGGGTTTATCGCTAGTCACGTTGGTCTGTCTGGCGGAGCGGAAGAGATTTTGACTCCAGAAAATATTATTCCCGTGGATAAAATTGTTGAAAACTTAAGGAGTTCTCGCGCGCGTGGCAAAACTAGTAGCATTATTGTGACGGCCGAGGGACAAAAACCAGGGCGCGCGTATGATTTGGCCGATGCGATTCGAAAAAAATCGGGCCTAGACGCAAAAGTTTGTATTTTGGGCCATTTACAGAGGGGCGGAAGTCCTTCGGCGCATGATCGAATTTTAGCTTCTCGTCTTGGCAATGCCGCGGTGGAAGCGCTTTTGGGCGGAAAAACTAACACGATGATTGGTGTGCAATCGGATCGATTAATCGAAGCTTCTTTTGAAGTCGTCACCATAAAAGAGAAACCAGGCGACAAATCATTGATAAATCTTGCCAGACTGCTTTCGGTTTAGTTCAATTGGGCCTGTAACTATAACAGGAGTACAAATGAAACAATTCACATCTATTATCGCGCTTGTATCGTTTACCTTTTTATTTCTAGCGGGTTGCACGAGTAAAAAAAATGATAATGAAATTGTCATCGGCTCTTATAGCTCTAATACGGGTGCAACGGCGACCTTCGGTGTTTACCAATTACGTGGTACCGAAATGGCGATTGAAGAGATCAACGCCAAGGGCGGCATCAACGGAAAAAAAATTAAACATATTAACTACGATAATAAATCAGATGGCGATGAAACTTTAGCGGTGGTAAACCGTTTGATTAGCCAAGATAAAGTGGTCGCGATTTTAGGCGAGGCGACTTCAGGTCGTTCTAAAATTGGCGCGCAGGTGGCTCAGCAAAATAAAATTCCGATGTTAACGTCATCGGCGACAAATCCCGATGTAACTAAGACCGGAAATTATATTTTCCGCGCGTGCTTTATCGATCCCTTTCAAGGAATGGTTATGGCGAAGTTCATGACAGAGAATTTGAAATTAAAGCGTGCAGCGGTTATGCGCGATATTAAGAACGATTATTCGGTTGGTTTGTCTGATATCTTCACTGAAAAGCTAAAAGGTTTTGGCGGCGAAGTTGTAACTGATATTTCTTACCAAGAAGGTGATATCGATTTCAAATCACAATTAACTTCAATCAAGGCTAAAAACGTTGAAGCAATTTTTGTTCCTGGTTACTACAACGAAGTGGCGCTGATTGCTAAGCAAGCGCGCGAATTAGGAATGAAGCAACCTTTACTGGGCGGTGACGGTTGGTCTTCACCAAAACTTCACGAAATTGCAAAAGACGCGATCAATGGCAGTTACTTTTCAAATCACTATACAACTGAGTCAACTGATCCAAAGACCGTTGAATTTGTAAAAGCTTTTAAAGCAAAATATAATGAAGTTCCAGACGTTATGGCGGCCTTAGCTTATGATGCGGCCTACATGATGGCCGAAGCGATCAAAAACACGAAAGAAGTTACCTCAGAAAATATTCGTGAAGAGTTAGCGAAAATTAAAGATTTTCACGGGGTGACTGGCAAAATGTCGATGGATGCTAACCGCGATGCGGTTAAAAGTGCCGTCGTGGTTCAGGTTCAGGGCGAAGATTACAAATTCGTAACCAGCGTTAATCCGTAATTTTTTAATCGATGCAAGAGTTTCTCCAGCACACCCTTAACGGCTTAAGCGTTGGTAGCATTTACGCGCTACTAGCGTTGGGCTATACAATGGTTTATGGAATCTTAGGCATGATCAACTTCGCGCACTCTGAAATCTACATGATGGGTGCGTTTGGTACTTTTTATTTATCAAAATGGTTTCATCTTGGTACTCCTTCCTTACTTAATTTTACAATTGGTTTATTAGGCGGAATGATCTTTGCTGCGGTGATCGGCTTTTTGGTAGAGAAACTTGCTTACAAGCCCTTGCGTGATTCGCCTAAAATGAATGTTTTAATTACCGCGATTGGCGTCAGCATTCTTTTTCAATTTGGTGGTCAAATTATTTTTGGTGCCGACCCGAAATCTTTTCCGACGCTGATCGAAGATAAAAATTTATTTAGTTTGTTTGATAGCCCGATTCATTTAACGGATTTACTGATTTATTTCGTCAGCTTTGCTTCACTTGGTATTTTAAGTTTTATTATTTTTAAAACGCAGACCGGTCGCGCCATGCGGGCCGTCAGTACCCGCCCCGACATGACGCCTTTAATGGGAATTAATAATAATAAGATTATTTCCATGACGTTTATTATTGGTTCAGCTTTAGCCGGTATTGCGGCGGTACTAGTTTCAATTAAATACCCAAAGATTGACCCCATGATGGGTGTGCGTATTGGTATGGCTTCATTTGTGGCCGCCGTTTTTGGCGGTATCGGCAGCCTGCACGGAGCGGTTATTGGTGGTTTTTTACTTGGCCTAGGTGAAACGTACCTTATTGGTTACGGCGCTTCGACTTACAAGGATGCCTTTTCATTCGTAATTTTAATTATCGTACTTCTGTACAAGCCGACGGGATTATTCGGCACAACTCGAAAAGAGAAAATATGAAAAAATATATTATCTTTTTAGTTTTAGTTGCTGGGTTAGGCGTAGTTTTAAATTCGTTTTTAAACTCTTATATTCAAGCCATTTTTATTAGTTTTATTATTAATGCGATCATGGCTTTAAGTCTGAATTTTATTACGGGCCTAGCCGACCAATTTTCGTTAGGCCATGCCGGGTTAATGGCATTGGGCGCTTACACGTCGGCTGTGATTAATAAAGAATTCTTAGGCGATCAGTGGATGTTTATTCCGGTCGGGGTGTTAGCCGGAGCTTGCATCGCGGGGGTCGCTGGTTATTTAGTATCGCTGCCCTCTTTTCGATTGAAGGGTGATTACTTGGCGATTGTGACGTTGGGTTTTGCCGAAATCGTTCGCGTGGTTATTCTTAATTGGTCGCACGTGGGTGGGGCCCGTGGTTATAACGGCATTCGCAAATTTCCGGATTTTTTATTATCTTACGGTTTCGCGGTTTTATTACTTTTTATTACTTTTATGGTGATGCACCGTTTGAAAGTGTCGTGGTTCGGGCGAAACTTATGGGCTATTAATGAGGATGATATCGCGGCCGAAGTGATGGGGCTTGAAATTGCCAAAACAAAACGTTACGCATTTACAATTTCTAGTTTCTTTGCGGGCCTCGGCGGTGGATTCTACGCGCATCATTTAGGTTATATTAGCCCGGGCTCTTTCGGTTTTATTGTCTCGGTACAAATTTTAATCATTACCGTGTTGGGCGGATTAGGCTCGCTGAGTGGGTCGATTATTGCGGCCGCACTTTTGACTTTTTTACCCGAAGCCCTTCGCAGTGTTCAATCTGGCGGCCTTGATTTACGCATGATTATCTACCCAATACTTTTAATTTTAATGATGATTCTTCGCCCGAAAGGCTTGTTCGGTCGACGTGAAGTTTACGAGTGGCTGCCCGCACGGCTTAAAACCAAGTGGGGAATCAAGCAATGAGTGATAAAATTATTTTATCGATTCAAGATTTATCGATTCAGTTTGGCGGCTTGAAAGCCGTCGACGCGGTGACGTTTGATATTAAAGAGCATGAACTTTTAGGTTTAATCGGGCCCAATGGCGCGGGTAAAACCACCGTCTTTAATATGATCTCAGGGTTCTACCGCGCTGACAGCGGAAACATTATTTTTGCCGACGAAAAAATAAACGATCTAACGGCCGCGCAAGTAAATCGCAAGGGTTTAGCGCGTACATTTCAAAATATTCGTTTATTTCGCAGCCTCAGCGTGATTGAAAATGTTTTAATGGCCCTTCAACAGAAAAAACATAATGGGCATTTAAAAGATTGGCTGCATTCATTATTTAATACTAGTTACCATCAGCAAATTGAAAAAGATTTAGACCTAGAAGCCCGCGAACTGCTTAATATTTTTCAACTTGATAAATACTGCAGCGAAATGGCGGGTTCACTTTCTTACGGCGCCCAACGTAAATTAGAAATCGTACGCGCCTTGGCGACTAGGCCACAGCTGCTGATTTTGGATGAGCCGGCGGCCGGAATGAACCACCAAGAAACCGAAGATTTAAAAAAATTAATTCGCTTTATTAAAGAAAAATTTAATCTGACCATTCTACTGATCGAACATGATATGAAATTAGTAATGACTATTTGTGATCGCATTGTGGTTTTAAATCGCGGTAAAAAAATTGCTGACGGACTTCCGCAAGATATTAAAAGTTTGCCTGATGTAATTGAAGCCTATTTAGGAAAAAGACCGGTATGATTAAACCCGTAAAAATTTCCGTAAAAAATTTAGGTGTTAACTACGGCATGATCAAAGCGATTAAAGGTATTTCGTTTGAATTTAACGCCGGCGAAATCACCGCTTTGATTGGCTCGAATGGCGCAGGTAAGACAACGACGCTCAAGGCGCTTAGCGGCCTGTTGGGCCACACGGGCGAAGTTTTTTATAATGATCTTAATATATCTTCTTTATCCGCCCCCGAAAGACTGCAGCACAAGATGGCCTTGTGCCCTGAAGGGCGTGGCATATTTCCGAACTTAACCGTCACCGAAAATTTAATGCTGGGCGCTTATTTAGAAAAATCAAAGTCTAAAATTGCCGAACTAATAGATCAGCAATTCTCGATGTTTTCACGTTTAGGAGAAAGACGTGCGCAAGTGGCCGGTACGCTATCGGGTGGCGAACAACAAATGCTTGCGATTGCCCGCGCTTTAATGTCTGAGCCTTTGATGTTAATGCTAGATGAGCCATCGCTAGGTTTGGCGCCAGTTATTATCGAACAAATTTTTCAAAAATTTGAAGAACTTAAAAATCGAGGTATCGGTTTATTGATCGTCGAGCAGAATGCCCATTTAGCTTTAGAAGTAGCCGCCCGCGCATACGTTTTAGAAACGGGCACGATTACCCTCAACGGCAAAGGATCAGATTTATTGTCAGATCCTCGCGTTGTCGAGGCTTACTTAACTTAGTATTGCCTTTTCCGTCACTCTTCTAATTTTAATGCTTCTATTCTTATTAGGCGAACACTATATACGGTTCGCAGCAGTGCGCGCATCTGTTTAACTAATTTAATTCGGACAAATGGCCTTAGCTTCATCAGCCGTTATTTGATATTTTGACTGGTATTTGTACCCTGTAACTAGTTTTTTCACTTTGTCGTAATTACTATCGCCGTCTGTGTTCTTAATCCAATAATCAAGGGCTTTTGAATCACTGTATCCACAAAACTGTTTAAGCATGATCGATGCCGCTAAACCTGAAGCGTGCCAACCATTCCAACAGTGACCGTAAATTGGGCCCTTGAGTTGGCCTTTAATTCTTGAAAAAACTGTGGAAAGAATTGAATCATAATTACTAACTTGAAGCACCGACACTTGCTTGTAATTAAGTTCGTTATTTAAATTATTACGCGAACGACAGTTAGTTACTTTAGGTGCCGTATTGTAATTAGTAGAATAAAAGTAAAAAGATGTTGAAAAATTTTCTTTACATAAATTATCTAAACCCGTGTTTGGCAAAGGATTAGAATTTTTTCGCACACCGTCTCGGTTGAAAATATTGTTTGCGCCCCCGCGGTAGTAAACTCCGTGTAAAACTACGCGAAAATTTCTTGTACCGTAAAGGTTTTCATATTGATCGCCGCGGTTATCGGTCACCTTTGAAAATACATCATTGTACTTGTATCTATTTTTATAAATCTCAGCTTCTTGTTGGATGTATGAAAGTTTGCTTGCAACTTGCTCTTGATCATGATTTTGATTTTGATCTTGGCCACTTGAGGGAGTTTCGGTTTTAGTTTGCGGCGCTTTCGCGTAATCAGTTTTATTCATGCGTTGCGCACACGCGGCCGCGGTCAGGATTAAAGCCATTGCTAAAAAAATATTTTTAAAATTCAATTGAACCTCCGTGTTCAAGCGTGTGGTTTTTTCACTGCTTGATATATAGGCTTAACGGAATCTTAATGAAAAAACATAAGTTTCTAGACCTATGGCGAGAGCCAGGTCGATGGTGTTATTTTAAGAAGTCTTCAACTTCTTGTTTTGATTTAAGTTGTCGCTCTTCACCGAGCGTAGTTTTTAAAATTTGTTTTACTTCGGCGGGAACTTTATCACCCTGCCAAACCGGATTAATTCTAAATACGCTGGTGTCATCTTTTACAATTGTGCGTGTGGTAAATAACGGTAAGTATTTTACATCGACTAACTCTAACCATTTTTGATCCGCGCCATTTTTAAATTTTAGGTAAAGAATCATTGAGGTTTTATTTTGAATAGTTATTTGATTACTAACAAAGTTACCCATTGAATAGGCTATGACGGTTTTGCGATTGTCTTTGGTTGTGATTTGTTCAATGGGCTGAACCACGTGAGGATGCGAGCCTACGATGGCGGTAGCGCCCAGCTCAAGCATCGTGCGCCCCCAAGCCTTGACGTGTGGTTCTATTTCAAATTTGTCTTCTTCGCCCCAATGTGGCGTGATAATAATTGCACCGATCTCGGGATTTTCTTTTAATTGAGTAATAAGCGCTTTTATTTTTTCTCGGTGTTTGAAACAATAAAGTACTAAATCTTCTTTATCTGGATTTCCGTTAGTCATCTCGGTACAGGCAATCCAAGCGATCGATCGATTCGAATTAGGGATAGGCATTAAGGTCCACCACGTTTCAAAACCTTGCGTTATTTGCGATTGGTCGGTGATCGTACCGGCAAATCCTAACTCGTACTTTTTTAAGTTTTCGATTGTTTTTCGAATGCCTTTTGCCTGACGGTCAAGCGCGTGATTGTTAGCGGTTGAGACAATATCAAAGCCCGAGTTCTTCAGCGCCGGAATAATTTCTTCGGGAAAATTAAACATCGGAAAACCAGTGGGTCCGCCGTACTCGGGAGCCACGGGGCCTTCAAGGTTGGCGTAAGTGATATGGGCGCGGTCTAAATAATTTTGAACGGGCGCCCAAATTGACTGAAAACCCTCATGAGTTTTTTCTTCGCGGACGCGTATGCGTTGATGAATAATTACATCGCCCACAAAAGCGATCGTTAAATCGTTACCACGTTTGATAAAGGGCTCGGTATAATAAACGGTTTTAGGTGAACGCGACTTCAACGCCGTGTCGGCCTTCTTGCCACTTTGGCAAGAGGCTAAAAGGCCTGCAATAAGAAGTAATTTTATCCGTTTCATTAGATTCTAATTACTTCTTTGGATCTTTAATCATTTTTTCAACTTCAGCGATGTGAAGTTCTTCTTCGTAAATCATCTTGCGTGCAAATTCTTCAAGTAATATCGAGTCGTCTTTAACTATTTTTAAAAGTTTGTGGTAAAGCTCAACTTGAATTTTTTCATGGCTAAGACTTTCTTTTAAGATCGCGGTCACCCCGTGATTATTTGATTCTAGTAATTTTCCAATTTTTAATGAGGGGTGTCCATCCATTGACGTGATAAGTTCGCCAATTTCATCGGCGTGCGTAAGCGACTCTTTAGCCTGCCCACGCAACCAAGAACAGATGGGAATGCGGTTATGTCCAAACACCATAAAAGCGTAGTGTGTGTATCGTACTACGCCCGCTAGTTCGTGTTCTAAAAGTTCGTTCAGACAATCTATTACCTTTTTGTTATCCATCTTAATCTCCCAGGCGCTTTATTTAAGGCTTAGATAATTAAGACATTGTTCAATTTTCTATTCAAGTACTTATTGGCCCGCCTTAGTCATTGGGCTTATTCAAATTTGTACTCGAGAACCTCACCTTGCAGGTCTAACCAAACGCTGAAAGATTTCTTATTTATGTCAACCATTCTGACTAAAGCCGCATTCTTTGCCGCATCGAACTCAAGGTGCATCATCGCTACGGTTTCAGCGTAGTCTAGTAATTCTTTTTTATTAGAATCTAGTAAAACTTCGGCGGCATGATCCATAATTTTAGCGCTTGAGGCGCCGCTAAATTTTGTGGCGGCCGGATTAAAGTAACCAGTCACATTTTCAAACGATTGCATTTTTGGCTCCGCCGTATAAATCATGTTTGCGTGCGCCGGTGCTTGCGAATGATCTTCGTTATGGTCAAGAACAACGACCAACTGAAAAGTTCCATCGGCATTTTTTTCAACTTTCATCATATGCAATTTGGTAGCGTATTCAGCCGGCAATTTTCCGGTTCTAGCTAACTTTATTAAATCATGTGAAGCCTTTTCAAATACTAAAGCACGAGGCGCGGCAAAAATATTTAAACTAACTAGCGTAACAAGGGTGAACACTACATTTTTCATAAATCTCCTTTTGGTTTTAAAAAAGTTAAATGTGCAGGTGAATCACTCGAATTACAATAAAATGAAATTCATTATCAGCAAATGAATAGTGCTTGGAAGCGAACTGAGAACCAATTGAGAATTGTCTCATTCTAAGACACGGAACAGGTTGTGCATTGATAGGATATGTAGCAGGTAAAAGTTTTTAAACGGAAACTACGGGGTTTACATGAAGTTAGGAATTACTTTAATTGTGTTGGTGTTTACTTCTTTGACAACGTTAGCCTGTAACTTAGAAACAGATGCTAGTGCCTGCCTAAGTGGTCGTTGGGAAAGCGCGCCTTGCCATACTAACTTAAAGGCTTCCGAAGGCTACGTACGTTCGTGGAGTAGCGCGTGGAGCTTTGATGGTACGAATAAAGCTCAAGGAGAGTTTAAGCATTACAAGAAACCGAATTGTGAAGGGCCGGCCACTTTAAAGGTGCAAGATTACTTTTACAGCGTAACAAAAATCATCTCCGTTAATAATGCAAAAGCCGCGCAAATGATGTTTGTTCAAGGTAATGAGGCTGAGCCAATTTATATGAACGATTTAATAACTGTATCGCAAGCGGGTGATGAGTTGTTTTGGGGTAAACCTGCGAGAGACGGATTTCCGACTGAGATCGATTTTTCGGTTAAGATGACAAAAGTAAAAACTAAAGCCAACCAAGGGCGAAGAGCCTCGCGAGAAGAGAATGCGCCTTAAGTCGCAATAACATAAAAAGCCTTAAATCAACTTTCGTTAACTTAAGGCCTCTTCGACTATCTTAATGGAGAATCATTTACATTATTTTACTGCCACTATTTTACTACCGCTTCAACTGGATTACTTCGTTAAGTAATTCGTCTGAAGTGGTAATTGTTTTCGCATTGGCTTGGAACGCACGTTGATCGGCAATCATCGTTACGAATTCAGCCGCTAAATCCACCGTTGAACGCTCTAATGACTTAGCCATTACGGTTCCACGACCCGACATACGAGGCGCTCCTACTGAAGGTTCACCCGAGTCTTTAGATTGTTTAAATAAGTTCCCACCCATTTTAAACATGGCTTCTGGATTTTCGAACTTTGCTAAAACAATTTGGCCTAAGTCTAAAACTTGTCCGTTGGTGTAAGCTGCCGTTAACACGCCTTCATCATTGAATGATAAACCCGTTACCGTACCGGCAGAATAACCATCTTGGTGCCAAGTGATTACGTCAGACTCTTTACCGTACTGTTTAGTACCGTCGCCTTTTCCACCCTTAGAAATATCATCACCGAAGTTCAGCGAGATCTTTTGATCTTGCTTTGCTCCGCCTTTGAAATTGAAAGCGGCGTTTGTGACTTCTTGTGAATTTAATTTTCCGTCTTCAGTAAAGCTTACTTTACCTTCAACCACTTGCGCTAAATCTTGTCCTTCTGGTGCGCCTTCAACTTCTTTATGGTCAACCATACCGTGGTAAGACCAAGTGCGATCTTGACCTTTGTTGAAAAACATATTTAATACGTGCTTGTTACCTTGAGAATCATACATTTCAACCGCGGTTGCGAAGTCTGAAGATTTATATGGGTCTTTAGAATCGAACTTCTTTGCGTCTGCGATAGCGCGTGAATCTAAGTTTAAATCTAATTTAATTTCTTTTGTTCCGGATGCATTTACTAAAGCTCTTGGAAACTGAATATTTCCCATGCGAGTTTCAATTTTACCTTTTTCATCGGCTTGGTAACCTTGAACGCGCTGTCCGCTGTTAGTAACTAAGAAACCTTCTTTATCGAATTTAAATGAACCGTCACGCGTGTAAGCCGTGCCTTCAGTTCCTTTAACTTGAAAGTATCCATCACCGTTAATCGCTAAATCTGTACCGCGATCGGTGTGGTCAATATTACCTTGTGCTAAAATTGGATTAATAGCGCCGACGCGAACGCCGCGACCCATTTGATTTCCGCCATCAATTCCCTTTAGATTACGCGACATGATGTCGGTAAACTCGGCTCGTGATGCTTTAAAACCAGTTGTGTTTGCATTGGCAATGTTGTCTGCTACTACGCTTAAACCTTCGCCCTGTGCTTGTAGACCGCTTACGCCAGTCCATAGTGATGAGAGAACTCCCATGATAACCTCCATGTCGTATGAATAAGATTGTCGAGATCTTATTCGTTTGTTGAAGGGCCCCCTCTGCGAGGACCAGCCCTGTTACTTTCTTTAGATATTCGACCCAAAGAAAATTAAAAAAATTTACTAAAACCTTACATTACGATTGTGCTGTCGATGTTCGTGAACACATTTTCTTTTAATGCGTTCTTGTCCATCACCGTCACGACCGTATTATTCTTCACACTGACGATCAGAGCTGAATTATCCATCAACACCAGTGTGTCTTTAGATCCTTTAGCCGCGGCCTTCTGCACCGCTTCGCCTAATCGAGTCATGTCTTGCGGCGAATAACTAATTCCGCGTGACTGCATTCTCTCGATCGCGTGATTAGAAAACTTCAACGCTCCTGCTTCTACTTTTGGTGGTGCGGTTTTAATCTGTGCCGCAACATCTTCAGTTTTCAGCGCTCCGTCTAAAGCTTCCTTAAAGGCCACTCCATCCGCACCTGATTTTTTTAAATCTTGTGGTTTGGTTGGAATTAGATTTTCGATTCTGTTCAGCCCATTTACTAGCGCCGAATTCATCGTCTTCATCTTATCCATTACTTCGTCTCCTTTTGTAGCTTGTTGTAAACGTCTCTCGACATTGCTACGCCAGTTTTAATATCAACCATGCCTGGTGGCATTGGCGTATTCGAAGTATTTGCCTCTTGCTTAACATTAGCTTGCCCTACTGGCTCACTGTTTTTCAAGTCGAGGTTACTTACATCGATTGATTTCTGGTCGTTCAGCTTAGCACTTGAGTCTGTAATTTGACGAACGTCGCGCATTTTTATGCTCTGACTTCCGACTTGCAAGACTGGGCCTTCGGGCGAAAAGCTCATCCCAGTAATAACTCCAGAGAAGTCTGACTTCACCGCTAATTTTTGTCCGGCCGAATTTTTTGCTTCAACTTTAAATTGGTATTCACCAACTGAAGCCTTGGCGCCTTTATCATTCTGACCATTCCAAGTTAATTTATTATCGCCCGCTTTTAAATTTGATAATTTATATTCGCGAACCATTTCGCCTTTATCATCAAATATTTTAACGGTCGCTTCACTTGAATCTTGCGGAAGGTTAAAATGAAAATCATGTGTTTTATCAAATTGCGTACGCACCACTTTTGATGAATCACCTGCAACCGTTTTACCAATCAGAGTCAACGCTTGAAAATTTGCGGGCTCAGAACTTTTGCCTTCCATTTTCTGTAACGTTGAATTCATATTCGACATCTGCTCTAAGGTTGAGAATTGCGCAAGCTGTGCGGCCATCTCGTGATTCTTAAGCGGATTCATCGGATCTTGGTTTTTTAATTGCGTCAGCATTAACTTAAAAAAAGCGTCTTTATCTAAATTGGGATTTCCTTTTCCTTTAACTACTTTGCCGTCATCAACCCAATTTGGATCCATCGTTTTATTAAGTACGGCGCCGATATCATCAGCGCCCAGTTTTGCTTTTTGTTCATCCGTCAGAGCCGTCGCCTTTTTCAAATCGCGTTCGCCGCCTGGAGCTTCATTCCAAGTTTTGGTTCCAGCTTTTACGTTCATTGATGTTGCCATCGTTACTCCTTAGTTAATTATGCGACTCGGTTAACAGTTGCGCCTTTGGTTCCACCGTACGTTCTAACCGCGGCACTTGTTGCGGCGTCGTTCGTCAAAGTAGCTCCCGAAGTGCCTGCGCCACCTACTGATTTATCTGTGCCGTAAGTAGCGCGACCACCGGGTTGTTGCCCCAGATTTTGTTGGAATTGATTCCAAAATTCGCGTTGCTTACCTTCAGATCCGCCCTGATTTAAGTTTGACTGAAATCCAGCGTTGTTGTCAGTATTTGTTGCGTTCACTGTCTCAATTCTAACATGTTCTACACTTAAACGGTGCGCAGCTAGACCCGACTTCAGTTCAGATAGACTGTCTTCGATCATTTTTTTGACAGATTTGTCTTGGGTCTGAATTTCTATGTTCACTTTACCGTCTTGTAAAAGAACTTTCAGCTGCACTTCGCCCATTCCTTCAGGTGACATCGTTACTTTCATTTCGCCGCCGCCCTTAGTTACCAAAAACTTGGCTTGGCTCATGATTTCTTGAATGTTCTTGTCGTGGTTAGCTTCAAGCTTGTTAGCTTGCGCTTCCGCGGCTTTATCTGTTGGCGCGGCGAATGACGTTTTAAAATCGGTGTGTGATTGACCGGCGTGCTGAGGACCATCGTTTTTCAAAGCGCCTAACTTTAAATCTTTTAACGCCTCTTTGGCGTTTTCGTCTTTAGATTCAAATTGACTTGAACTTTGTTCGTGTCCTACCGGCTGCGCCATCTGTTTTTTTAGCTGATCTAATACTGATTGCTCGAAAGCTAAGGCTTTCTCGGGCGCAATATTTTTATCGGCTTCAAATGATTTCATCTTTTGCAGTAATTCAGTTCCTGACATCTGCTTTTGCGCGTCAGGCTGAAAACCAACGGCAGCCCCCAATTGCTTTTCCATTTCAGCGGCCGATGTGGCGGCGTCTTGGGCTGGACTAGCGGGCGTTTGGGCGGCCTTCAATTGCTGCTCAAGACGTGAAACCATCTGTTGATCGTAATCAGCTGGGCTTGCACTGGCCTGAATTTTTTGTTCAGGCATTTCAACTGCTGGCATCTCTGAAACTTCTTCGGGTACGGGAGCGCTTGACGCCTGTATCGACAGTTCTAGATTAGCCAACGCTTGCGCTTGCAACTTTGAATTGGCTTCAAGTTGTTGATCAACTTTTTGACCTTCAACTTGCGCTGGGCCTTTAACCAATTGCTCAGCACTTTGGTTTGATTGCGCGCCGGCCGCTTTTATCTCGGCGTTACCAGCTTGATTTTCTGCTACTTTGTTGATTCCGACTTCGATCTCTGCCAAATCTATCTTAGATTCGGGGATTTCAATTTCACTCTCGGTTGAGGCCATGATATTTGAAATCATCTTATCGTCGTTATCTTCCGTCATCTTCCTTTTTATTCCCCCAGATGACTTCTTTTCTTTCTTAGCAGCGACCAAGTCTTTATCTTCTTTCCGGGCGTCTTTCGCCTGGTTGCTTTCGCTGGATTCTGGCTTCTGTTTGTTTTTTTCACTCTGCTTAGCTGCTTCTTTATTTAGGAGCATCTTTTCTTTGAGTGTTTTATCAAACTCTGCTTTAGCATCCGAAGACTCTCGAAAATCTTTTTTGTTTTCGAGCTTTGACTCAGGCGTCACTCCCTTTTGTGGGGGGCCGACACTGATCATTTTTTCTAGCACTTGCCTCCTTGGCTTGTTGGTTAATCGTTCTTACTAACTTCCTACTTGCTGGCTGGGACTCTGTACCCAGCAAAGCGTTCGGCAAAAACTTGCGCCTTTTCAGGCTTTATTAAATTTAAAATATCGGCCGCACTTTTTTTCTTCATGCGTCCTAAAATCTCGATCACTAAATCTTCATCTAAATTTTCAAAAACCTTAGCCGCCTGCTGTGGCTTCATATTGGTATACATCTGAACCAAAGTTTCCACTTTGCCATCATCTAACTTAATTTTTTCTTCAAGCGCGGTTGAAATTTTTAAGCGCGTCTCTTCTAACTTTTTAAGCTTCTCTTCGATTTCTTCTTTTTGCTTTGCGATCTCACCCGCAAGCTTATTTAAAGCTTCTTCTTTTTGATCAAGCTGCTTTTTTCGTTCTGCCAGTTTAAACAAATAATCTGAGTCATCGGCAGGCTTTTCTAGTATCGATTTTGACTCTAGCGGGCTGGCCGCAACCGAGTGATCGGCCGAAGTAGCAACGGCGGCTGGCGGCGCGATCGCTTTTTCTTCGGCTTGCGCCAGACCAACACCAATTTCAATTCGCTTGATCTGCGCTTCAATGACTTCAAAATTATCAACCAAGACAATGCCAAGGCCGGCCACGATCAAAAAACTAAATAACGATTTAATCGGAAATGCCGATTTCTTCTTGGGCTTTTTAGAATAAGCCGAAGCTTTACCCACGGGCACATACTTCTTTTGCGAAGTTTGCTTTGCATTTTTAAAAAACTGATCATATCCCGTCTTCATGACTTCCCTTAAGTGGATTTTCAATCCTTGAAAATCTTAAAACCGATAGCTCATCCATCTCGGCTTGTTCTTTTTTATCAACTTCAAGTAAGAACTCAGTTTTCTTCTTTTCTTTAAGCTTCTCTATTATCTTAACCTCAATTAGCGCTTGTCGCAAAATTTCGCGACGAGCCTCGACTAATTTTTCTAATCCAAGCAGACGTTGGTTTTGCTGGCTTATCCGAAGGTCTTGCCCCGTTAGGAACTGATTGATCTGCTCGACCGATTGAGTCCAGGTGTTCTTGGTCTGTACTTCCTGCGCCCGTTGCTCGAGAGAGGCCGCTTTGAGTTCGATCATGCTCTGTAATTTTGCTTGCTCGCCGTTCAATACCACTTGCGCTTCAAGAAAATCTTTCTTAGCCAGATCAACTAAAATAGAACGGTGTCTTAAAACTTTTTCTAAAGAAAATTTAAATTTCATGAACTACTTTCAATGTTATTGAATTTATGCTTAAGCGCCCATCGTAATCTGTGCGAGTCCGCGCAAACACTGAGTCATATTGGAATGGTCTTCGGTTTTTTGTTTTAAAAAATCATTGATGGGATCAATCATCTTAATGGCTCTATCAATTTTAGGATTTGCGCCCGCCTTATAAGCTCCCACGTTAATCAAGTCTTCGGCTTCGCGATACACCGCTAAGGTTTCGCGGAGTTTTTGGGCCATTCGGACGTGATCAGGTGTGGCCACGGCTTTCATAACTCGACTGGCGCTTTGCAAAATATCAATCGCGGGGTAATGACCTTTTTGGGCCATCGCACGGCTTAAAACAATATGTCCATCCACGATCGAACGAACGGCGTCTCCGATTGGATCATTCATATCATCGCCATCCACCAGCGTGGTATAGAAACCTGTTATCGAACCTGAGTTTTCAAAATTTCCGGCACGCTCTAATAATTTAGGTAAAGTTGAAAATACTGACGGCGTGTAACCTTTGGTACTTGGTGGTTCACCGATGCTTAAACCGATTTCTCGCATAGCCATTGCAAATCGAGTAACTGAATCCATGACTAATAAAACATTTTTGCCAAGCCCTGCAAAGTGCTCGGCAATTGCGGTCGCGACGAAAGCGCCACGCATACGCAGTAACGGGCTTTGATCACTGGTCACGCAAACGACAACGGTTTTTTTCATTCCGCTTTCGCCCAATTCATTTTCAATAAATTCGCGAACCTCTCGGCCTCGCTCGCCAATAAGCGCAATCACGTTGATGTCGGCGTCGGTTTGTTGGGCCATCATTCCCATTAACACGGACTTACCTACGCCCGAACCAGCCATAATTGCGACCCGCTGCCCGCGACCCGCGGTTAACGCCGCATTAATCGCCCGCACGCCCACATCTAAAAATTCGCGAATAGGTTGACGCTTTAATGGATTAACTATTTCACTGTATAAAGAAATCTCTTTCATTTCTTCCATCGGCGGACCTTCATCTAAAGGTTGACCTAAACCATCGACGACCCGACCTAACAAATCATTACTAACTTTTACGGTCGCAATTGATTTTGATAATGTAATTTTAGAACCCATCGAAATGCCGCGCATGCCACCAAGGCTCATCATCAAAACGTGACGATCTTTAAATCCTACGACTTCCGCTAATAACGGCTTATCCGACACGGCGGTTTGAATTTCGCAAATACTGCCGACACTCACGCCAGGAATAAATCCTTTAATCAGTAAGCCAGTCACCTCAGTGACCTTGCCGCTGTCTTTAGTTAAATGGGCGGCGTTTAGGATTGTATGATATTTTTCAAAGTTAAGACTCATGGATTTCCAATGGGTGACTTCACTTTAGGTAATGCTTCTTTTAATTCGGTCCACAATTTGTGAACCCTTTCTTCAATTCGCGCATCTATGACGCCGTAATTTGTTTCAACGATACAGCTTCCCGGAGTGACTTGATCAGAATCAACGAATTTAATATTTTTCATAAACTCATTTTCACGCATCGGGTTTTTCTGCATTTGTTCTAAGAATTCTAGCTGCCCCGGATTAATCAAAACGCTAACATGCTCTTCAACTTGCGCCGTTTCGATGGCCGCCTTAATAACTTTTAAAACTGAATCCGGATTTTGTTCAATATGATCAAACGCGACCTTACAGGCAATATCATAAATCAGGCGCATGATATGAGCCTCGTTTTGATAAATCAGTTCTTCTTTAATATGGTTAATACTTTCAGTTAATTTATAAATTTCTTCGGTGCGATCATTAAGTTCGGACGTTTTTTCTTGGTGCGCCTGCTTGAAACCTTCGTCCCTTCCTAATTCGTACGCTTTTTTATAAGCCTCTTCTTGCAGAAGTGCTAACTTATCTAAAACTTTTTGTTCAACCTTTTGCTCTTCGGAAAGTCTTTCGATTTCTTCTACACCCGTAGTGGTTCTTAAAACTTCACTTAATAAGAAATCTGAACCACGTTCTTTTTGTTTTAGGTAATCGACCGCCGCGGCCGGCGTACCAAAATCAAATTGCTTGGGCACGTAATCCAAAACCGAAACATCAGTCGGAGCTTTGTTGTCCTCTAATTTTTTGAGAACATTAGACCATCGCATCTTCATTACCGCCACGTGCTATGATAATTTTTCCTTCAACTTCAAGTCGGCGAGCTACGTTAACGATCTCTTGCTGAGCGGACTCAACGTCAGATAGACGCGCTGGCCCCATGTTCGACAGATCTTCACGTAACATTTCGGCCGCACGGGCAGAAATGTTTTTAAATACTTTATTCTTAATGTCTTCATTGGCGGTTTTAAGGGCCAATAACAGACGATCATTCGGAACTTCTTTAAGTAGAATCTGAATACCGCGATCATCAATTTTAGCGATATCTTCAAAAACGAACATTAGCTTACGAATTTCTTCGGCCAATAACGGATCTTTTTCTTCAAGGCGCGACATAATCGATTGCTCGGTATTTTTATCCATAACGTTAAGCATTTCGGCCACCGGTTGTACGCCCCCTAATGACGCTTGTTCAACCGTGTGTGAATTCGCTAATTGGTTTTTTAAAACTTTATCAATTTCCGCAATCAACTCGGGGTCAACGTTATCTAAGTTAGCCATTCGCAGTACAACTTCAGCTTGTAATGATTCCGGCAAACGACGTAAAACTTCACCCTTTTTTTCTGGCTCTAAATGCGCCAAAATAACGGCCACCGTTTGGGGGTGCTCGTTCACTAAAAATGTTGATAGCGATTTGGCATCAACCATTTCAAGTGACTCTAAAGTACGACCCGAACCGGAATTAATATTTAATCCGCCTAAAATAGCGCGCGCGCGTTCTTCACCTAGCGCATCAACGATAGTTTCTTTACTAGCCATACTTTCCGAGAAGATATAATCCTCAGATTCACTGACCATCTCGTAATACTCTTCAAGTACCCGCTTAGTAATATGCACGGGTACGATTTTAAACTTAGACATCAAATGAATTAATTTACGAATATCACCATCGTCCATTTTTTTAAATAAAACTTTAATTGCATCGCGCCCCAAATAATTGACTAGAATTGCGGCTTTATCGACGCCGCGCAGAGATTCATAATCAATATTATCATATTTGCTTGCCCGCATTATGATTCCTTCCTAGAAACCCACATGTTCAGGGCGCTTGAGGCTTTTTCTTCATCTTTTTGCATTAAATTCATAATTCGATCTTTTAACAATTCGCTCTCCGCTTTTTCTGGATCCACTGACTCTTGTAAGATTGGTAACATGCCACCTAAGCCCGGCAGAGAATTATCAATCGAATGCAATTCTTCTAGCTCTTCGATGGTACGCGGTAACATTTCTTCAACTGAATCGGTGAATGAATCGGTAATCCATTGCATAAACGGTCTGATCACCATGAAGAAGAAAAGCAGTAACGCAAATCCTAACAAGCCCCACTTAAATAAAGACTGTACTAATTTCTTTTTTTCTAAGGTCGTTAATATTTTTTCGCTTTCTGAAAAATCTTCAGGTTGAAACTGAATAGATTCAATTCGAACCGCATCACCGCGCCCAGCAACGTAACCGATCGCGTTCTTTACTAAGGATTCGTATTTTGCAATTTCTTCGGCCGTCCGTGGGGCCCACTTGGTTTCAGTTGTTCCGTCCGGCTTTGTCGTCGTCGTTGGAACACTGTCAATTAAAACCGCCACACTAATTTTTTCAACTCCGCCGGCAGCTTCTTTAATATTTTTTACGGTTTTTGGTACTTCGTAGTTAACGGTCTTTAATTCTTTTTTCACATCTTGTCTAAAGCCAACTTGCCCATTGTTATCTTCAGCGCCCGGAATATTTGATCGCGAGCCTGGAACTCCGGTAGGATTCGTACGTGACCCGTCCAAAGATTCTTCTTGAGAGGTTTGCGATCGGATAGCGGATTTATCGGCATCTACGCTTTCTTCGACGGCCGAAACGACTTTGTGATTAATTGTCGCATCAACTTTGGCAACAATTTTTCCGTGGCCAACAACTTTTGATAAAATAGTCTCAATGCGATTTTCTAAATCTTTTTCGATACTTTGTTTTAATTCGCGAATTTCATTTGAAGCGCCGGTAGCCCCATCGGACTGACGTGAAAGCATTTTGCCGCGCTCATCTAGTACCGTTACGCGTTCTGCGTCCATGCCTTCAACTGCGTTGGCCACTAAAAATCGAATTCCGCGAACTTGATCAGCGGAAAGCTCTTTACCCGGGTTTAATTCTAAAACAATCGACGCCGACGGTGGTGATGATTCTTCCATGATCGTCTTTTTTGCCGGCAATGCTAAAATAACTTTCGACTGACGAACCGCCGATAAAGTATTGATCGCGCGCATTAACTCACCTTGCAGGGCCCGTTGGTAATTAATTTTTTGTGCGTACGAATTAATTCCAAATTCTTGCTTATCAAATAATTCTAAACCGATGTTGCCCATGCGTGACGAGCCCACCTCAGCCATTAATTGCATTTGGGTGGCGTGCAGAAGTTCTTTTGGTACCGTGATCGTTTTTCCATCTTCTTTAAGTTGGTAAGGCGTATTTTTTGAACTTAGTTTTTCAACGATCGTTGGCATTTGATCAGCCGGAATATTTGTTAACAACACGGCGTAATCTTTGCCTGAAGTCATAAAAACCACTGCGGCCACCGCTAGCATTCCAATTAATAACGAAGCAACTAGTGCTAAACGTTTGGTAGGACCTAATGATTTATAAAATTCTTGGAACTGACCAAGCAAACCGCCGAATATCTTCTCCACATTACACCTGCATCTTCATAATTTCTTGGTAAGCATCAATAATTTTATTTCGAACTTGCACCATTGCACGTAAGGCAATGTCTGCTTTTTCGGCCGCTAGCATTACGCCCGCAATATCATCGGTTTTACCCGTTGAAAGTTCTTGCATTTTTTTATCTGAATCTAAATGTAATTGATTAACATTTCCGACCGCTTCTTTTAGTGTGTCTGCGAATGAAGGGCCCGCATCTTTGGTTGATTGCGATGGATCAAGCTTAATTGATTTATTATCAAGACTGCCCGTTTCAAGAAATTTTTTCGCACTTGAGATCGTAAAACCATCCATGGTCTGTACTCCCTTTAAATAAAACTGTTAACTAGTTAAATTATCTACCAATTTCAAGTGCGCTCAAAGCCATATCTTTGGTTGTTTGAATAGCCTGTACGTTAGCCTCGTAAGAACGAGACGCTTGTATCATGTTGGTCATCTCTTCCATTAAATTTACATTAGGATAAGCCACGTAACCTTCTTCATTTGCATCCGGATGATTCGGCTCAAATTTTAACAGCGGCGCTTTTTTATCGTAAGTCACATCACTAACTTGCACTCGATTAAAGTCGGCCTTTGGATCATTTGCGCCAATGATATCGCCGAAGGTCTGGGTATCGGGCACCGATTCAAAAACTACATCTTTTCGGCGGTACGGACCACCCTCCGGGGTTTTCGTTGTATTGATGTTTGCGATATTTGAAGAAATAGAATTCATACGCTGCCGTTGTGCCGTCATACCGCTGCCACTAATTCTAAACCCTGATAAAAAATCACCCATATATTAGCCTACTTTGTTTCGCTGATGGCGTATTTTAACGAAGCCATTTTTTTATTTATTAACTGTAACGCTGATTTGTAAAGAATCGAGTTTTCCTGCAGCGCTGACATTTCTTTTTCCATATCAACCGTATTGCCATCATTGCTAACCGCGATGTCGGGATTTTCATAAATACCCGGTTCGACCGCGGGGTTTCCGCCCACCGAGTAATGTTCGGCACTACTTGTGCTTAAGGCTCCTTTGCCGTCGATATCAAGCGCGCGTGAAAGCGCCTCTTCGAATTCAACTTTCTTTGCGTGGTAATTTGGAGTTTCCGCATTAGCAATATTCGCCGATGTTACGTTATGGCGAATTTGCCGCATCTTAATCGAGGTTGCTAAAGCATCCGTTGTTTTATCGAACAGACTACTCATAAATAACCTTCCTCTCGGTACTGATTAATTTTATTTCTTAAAGTTCTAATTGAAATGCCAAGAATATCGGCCGCTTTCGTACGATTCTGGTGAGCGAAGTATAAAGTTTGCAAAATATATCTTCGCTCAATTTCATCTAGTTTCAGGCCGACCGTAAAATCGAGACTTTTCGGGTTCAAGTTCAAATTAAGGTGACTCGGTTCGATCCATCCACGAGAATGCTCATCTGCCGCTAGTTGCAAAGCGGCTTCTAAAATAGATTCAAATTCATAGAAATTACCGCTCCAATCATATTGACAGATCATTTCAACCGACTTTTCGGTTAATTTATAAACTGGCAAGTTGTGCATCAAACACAACACCTGCAGAAAAAATTTCGCAAGCTTTGGAATATCAGCTTTTCGATCGTTTAAAGTCGGCATCATAATGACTACGGCCGTCTCAAACAAAGGTTTAACTTGCGCCCATTGTAGTTTAGAAACCATATAAATCGCAGGTTGCGGCAGTGTCTTCATCTCGGGTGTGTAATCTAAGATTTCAACGGGTTGCGATTTAAATATGGTTTTTCGAATGTGTTCGGCCATCGTCGATTTACCGCAGCCAACATCACCCACAATTACGAAATTTTTAAAAGGCATCTGCGTATTAAGATCTTGAAGAATTAAAATCATTTGCTGGCTAGCAATTTCGATTGAGCCGAATTCGTAATTCATTATTGACCCTCTTCAACTTGAGACATAGCTGGAATGCGCTTGATATGTTTTTTGTAATCTTCATCCCACAAGGCCTGCTTAAGTTTTTCAGTCGAAAGCTTTTTCCAAATGTCACTGTCTGCACCTTTGATCTGTGACCAAGCTTGCTCGGCCTTTTTTATTTCACCATTCTTAAAATGCAGATTGCCAAGCAAATATTTTTCTTGGGCCATTGAGTGTTTCTCAGCAAATTTATTGATTAATTGCGATAACACTTTGATGGCGTCCTCAGTTTTAGCCTGTCGAATTAAAAGTTCGGGGTAATCTTTTCCTAAAGTATGTAGCATCTGGGCTTCAGTTTCATTAGCTAACATAATATCAACCGCCCGTTGATAAGTACGAATGGCATCTGAAACATCATTTTTCTTTGTTTGCATTTCGGCTAAGCGAAGTAAGGCGGGCATTAATAATTGGGCTTTGCCTTCCCACAACCGAGTTAACTCAGAAAGGTATCGAATTGAAGTTTCATAATCACCTTTTTGCTCATAAAGTTTAGAAGCTAATAAGACGCGCTGTAACTGTTCGGTCTCAGGCAAACTTAAAGGATCTTGAATTTTCTCTAAGGCCTGATAAGCATCTTGAAAATTTTTATTTTCAAAGTGGCTAGCGGCAACCTTTAAATAAAGTTCATCGGTTGAGGGTAAATACTCATTAACTAAAGTGGCCTTTTCGCGCGGAGTTCCCTTCAGAGCCTCTATGCGAGAGAGTGTTTTATTAAATTTTTCAATCGATACATTGTAGGCGCCCGCGTTTTCATAGGCCAAGCCAATTAAATAATCGGTATCAATTCGATTTTGACCCTTCAGCCAGTTATCAGAATATCCGCGGTAAGTTTTTAAAACTTCTTTAAATTTTTGGTTATCAACCAAAAATTTTAGTTCATCGTTAATATTGCGTACAATACGTTGGGTGACTTGCTGGGCATCGGCCCTTAATGGATTTTGTTGATAAAATTTTGATAAAATTTTAATTGCCTGCGGATATTCTTTACGGCGGGCAAAACCATCAGATATCATAGCAATTTTAAACTGATCAACGTTTTGCAGTTCGCTGCTAACGGCCAACACGTCCATCTTTTTTAAAGTTTCATCAAGTTCATCTTTTTTCATCGACTTCATACGCGCACTTAATAGATGCAAACGGGCCACAATTGTTTTCGGACTATCACCATAACGAAAGTGCGTTTCCAGGTAAGAGCCTACTGCTTTCGATTGATCGGCCCCCATAATATCTAAAAGTTCGCCCACGCGGGTCAATGCGTAAGGAGCAAACGCATGCGCCGGAAAAATTTGAACGAACTCCAATGCAGCCGCATGTGAGTCTCTATATTTTTTATCCCAAAAATAAGCTTCCATTTTATTAAAATGCAAACTTGGAAACATTTTTGCGACAACTCCATGCTTAACGACCGCTTGCTCGTAGGCGCTTATAGCCTCGACGTATTTACGCGCATTAAAGTAAAAGTCACCACGTCGAACGGCTACCTCTGCAAGAATCACCGGATTCTTAGTTTCTTTTTCGACCAATGCCAATATTTTTAAAGCCTCGTCAACCTTGTTCATTTTTGAATAACAATGCGCTAAACCTAAGTAGGCATACTGTTTTGAAATTTTATCGGCGTAACGTTTATTTTCAATGTGATAATTAAGGGCGCGGATGGCGCCCATGTAGTCTTGCTTTTCAACGGCATACATTCCGCTCAATAAGGAAGTTCTTTCGGCCAAAACCGAATCTGGATACTTTAGTAAAGTTTGACGATAGGCGTTTTGGGCCTGTTCAAAAAACGCCTCGTTTTTTTCGGCCTTCCAAAGTTCAAGGTACGCATCCGAAGTCATAAATGCAATTGATTCATTATATTCTGATTCGGGAAACTTATTTTTAAACCATTCGGCGGTTTGAATAAAAACTAAGTAGCGCTTTTTATCAAAGAGTGTCTTCAACAAGCGCGCCTGTTTATTTTCATCGTTATTCTTATGTGCAAATTCATAGACTGGTTTATTTTCTTTAATCTTGTTCCAGAAAGAAAACTCAGATTCTAAAATTGGAAATTTTAAATAATAGTTATTTTGACTGCGAATAACAGACTCTTCATTAAAGTCCGTATCACGCATTGAAAAACGGGCAAATTTTGAGTCTCCACCATCGTAAAGCCCGGCCTTTAAAAAAAGTGAAGTTTCAACATCTGAACTTTTCGCGTCTATGTTAAGCACGTCAAAATCAGCGGGCCGACGTGATTTGTTTGCTGTATCTTCAACTGCAGATTTTGGTGATGATGCCACTTTTTCTTTTTTTACCAT
Organism: Bdellovibrio sp.; assembly: GCA_014378765.1. Lineage (GTDB taxonomy): Bacteria > Bdellovibrionota > Bdellovibrionia > Bdellovibrionales > Bdellovibrionaceae > Pseudobdellovibrio. The sequence continues at coordinate 43,490 of JACMNA010000069.1, forward strand.
CTTAGACTTTGGTACAGGCTTCTTAATAGCCTCAACGGTTGTATCGGCGGCGGGCGTGTCTGACAGATAAAAATCGACAATTAGTTTTGAGGGCTGATCGGTTAAGTAGTCGAAAGTTTCAACTTGAGCATTTTTTAGTACGAATTCGACTAGCCATTTGCCGTCAACCGATTGCGGAGTCACTTGAATAGATTTTACGAACGGATTTTCGATATTTTTAATTTTATCAATAGCCTGCTGATCTAAAGACTTTACGTAAAGCTGAATCTTAGTTTGTGATTTATCTTTCACACGTTTGATGTCATAGTCCCAATTCTTTTGTCCAGTCAGCTCGAAATTAAAAGTTTCACCCTGTAAAGACACTAGACCTTTTAAGTCAGATGCTTGAGCTGTAATTGCATTTACAATGAGTGAAGCAATGGTAATTAAAAATATTTTTTTCATCTATTTGTAACAAAAAGCATTTCAAATGCCATGTTTTTTAATCCTGGTTCGTTGTTATTTTCGAGGCTAGGAAATTTTGTCCAAAATTTTTGGCTCGTCCTGCCAAAATGATGACAGCCCAACTCTGATTTAAATCTAGACTGAATGCACAATAAACAACATACTAAATACACATCATGAAAACACAACTTGCCGCTAGTCTTCTACTAATTACGTTTCCTATAATGATGGTCTCGTGCGTTTCCTCATTATTAAAAGAGGCTCCGCCTACTTTTTCTAAAGATATAAAATGGACTGAACCCATGACGCCGTTTAAAAAAATGAATACTTCTATTTACCCAACTTGGAAAAATAAGTCGACCGGTAACGTGATTTCAATTGTCTCTGACTGTGGTGACCTTGCGGCCGACCAAAACCTGGGCTCATTTCACCAGCTCATTGAAGGTTCTGTTGAAAAATTTAAATTAGTTAAAGAGCAAAAAATCCTCTTTAAAAATAAGTCAGCCCTTATTCACCATTCACAGGGCGAACTAGACGGACAACCCATTGAAATTCAAGCCATGTCGTTTAAAAGAAAAAATTGCGGTTACGTTACTTCCCTGACCGGCAAAAAAGGTAATTTAGATCCCGACCGTAGAGCTTATAATCAGTTTAATGAAAGCCTTAACTTTGAATGAATAATTTAATGGCGATTCCATTTAAAGAGTGGGCCGAAGACCAACTTTATTTTTTAGGTGGCTTGGGTTATCTTATTAAAGATTGCCTGAAAGAGGGTTTTAAAAAGCCTTACTATGGTTCCTTACTGATCGAACAAATTTATCAAGTAGGTTACCGATCTTTTCCATTAGTACTAGTCACTTCGGGTGCCATTGGCATGGTGATGGCGCTACAATTTGGTTACGGATTAGAAAAATTCGGTGGCAAACCCTATGTACCCCGGCTAGTGGCTTCAACAATCTTACGTGAGATTGGACCCATGTTCACAAGCCTTATGTTTGCGGCGCGCGTGGGGGCCGGCATTGCCAGTGAAATTGGCTCGATGGTTGTGACTCAGCAAATTGATGCGATCCGCGCATTGGGCACATCTCCCATTAAAAAAATTGTTATTCCTCGCGTGCTGGCCTGCTTGATCGTACTTCCGCTTTTGGCCGCTTTAGCGAATGTCATTGGCAATTTAGGTGGGTTGGTCGTGGGTTCGGTTGAGTTAAATATCGATGCGCAATTTTATTTAAGACGCGTTTTAGAAACTTCTAATATTAAAGACTACATGTCAGGCTTTGGTAAAACTTTTTTCTTCGCTTTATTTATCGCCATACCTTCTTGCTATTTCGGTCTTAACGTTAAAAATGGCACGCAAGAAGTAGGCGTGGCCACACGGAAGGCCGTCGTGACCTCATCTTTACTTATTTTAGTGGGCGATTTCTTTTTAGCAAAAATATTTTGGATAATTGAAAAATGGCTGTAATTGAAGTTAAAAACTTTAAGAAAAGTTTCGGTAGCAAAGTCATTCATGAAGACGTTTCGTTTTACGTCAAAAAAGGCGAATGCCTTGGGTTAGTCGGCGGCTCGGGAACGGGTAAATCAGTTTTGCTTAGAAGCCTAATTGGATTAGAAAAGCCTGATTCAGGCTCGATCGAAATAAATGGCATTGAGGTTTCAAAGTATAAAGAGTCTCAATGGGTTCTATTAAGAAAAAAAGTAGCCTACGCATTTCAGGGTGGAGCTTTATTTGACTCGATGACGGTGGCGCAAAACTTGGCCTATCCGTTACGCGAACACAGTCATTTAACCTCGCACGAAATGAAATTAAGAATTGAATCACAATTGAATGATTTTGGATTGGCGGGAACTGAATTGCTTTACCCCAGCGAAATATCCGGCGGAATGCAAAAACGCGTGGGCCTTGCGCGCGCCATGATGTTAGAGCCCGAAGTCATTCTTTACGACGAGCCAACGGCGGGACTTGACCCTTACAACACCAAGCGTATTCAAGAACTCATTTTGAATTTAAAACGGAAGGGCGTAACCGCCATATTAGTTACGCACGATATGCCGACGGCATTCGCGGTTTGCGATAAATTTGCTTTCTTAAAAGATAAAGTGATTAAAGAACAAGGAACCCCCGACCAGCTTAAAGGTAAACCTGATAGCTTGATTCAGCAGTTTATTGAAGGAAATGTACTATGAAACAAATTAAAGTAGGTGCTTTTTTATTGATTGGGCTTGTTGTTTTAATTGGCTCTATTTTTACCCTTGGTTCTAATAAGTCTATTTTTCAAGACATGATCGAAGTCAGAAGTTATTTCGATTCGGTGCAAGGCCTTAACTTGGGTGCCATCGTTTCGCTATCGGGACTAAAAGTGGGAAACATCGAACGCATTACATTTGATGAAACCAAAAACTTAGTCGAAGTTGTTTGCCGCATTGATCACCAATACAAAACCAAAATCAAAAAAGACAGTCGCATCGAAATACGCACGCAAGGCGCCCTGGGCGATAAATTTTTATATATCACGCCCGGCACGACGGCTTCAGACGCCATCGCTAACGGTGATGAGCTTAAAGCCGACTACGGAAATGACATTTTATCAATTCTTTCAAAGCGTGGAAATGAAAGCGAAAAATTATTCGATGCCATTGGGGACTTTCAAAAGCTAATTCACTCGATCGTTGATCAAAATAAAATTCCAAATTTAATTACGCATTTAGATCAGGCCAGCAGCCACTTAGCTGAAGTCAGTGCCAGTTTAGAAAAAACGGTTAAAGCCGGCAGCCTGGATCGATCGCTTAATAAATTAGAAAATATTATTGATAAAGTAGACCGTGGCGATGGCACCCTAGGAGCTTTGATTAACGATCGCTCAATTCACGAACGTATTAAAAGTTTATTGGGTGCCGGTCAAAAAGATCAGCAGATTAAAAAGATTTTGAAATCTTCGGTTGAAGAGTAGATCAAAATTCAGCCTACTTCTTATTAAAACTACTCTTTAAAAAACTTTTTTAAATTCTTTTTAAAATCTTCATTAGAAATTTCGGGCGTCATACGGCGGTCTAAAGTCAGGCGCACATCTTTAACAAAACCGGCTTGGTATTTTTGATTCACCTGATTCATGATCGGCTCAAGCATAAACGACATTTGGTGCATCCACACCGAGTTCTTAACCCACAGCCACAAAGTTCCGCGATGATAGGCGATTGGCTCAGTGTTTTCGCCGACGGTTTTACCGACAATGTCTTTCCAATTCAGCCAGAGCTTCCAGCGCTTATACTGGTCAGAAACGGGGCCCGCTTTGTCTTCTAACAGCTTTTGTAAAACTTCGGCGCTGGTGTTGAATTTAGAGCGGTAATCTTTTTCCGACATGCAAAATAAGTAGCACAAAAACTTGCGTTTTTCGACAGGAAAGTCTACATCAGGGCATGTCGAAATCTCCTCGTAAAATCACCGTCGTTGGTGCTGGCTTAGCCGGTAGTGAATGTGCGCTTCAGTTGGCCGATAAAGGTTTTGACGTCGTTCTTTACGAAATGCGCGGCGCTAAACCTACGCCTGCTCATAAAACAACAGATTTTGCAGAATTAGTTTGCTCAAATTCTTTCGGCAGTCTTTCTGAAGTTTCCGCTACGGGCCAATTAAAATGGGAGGCCGAACTATTAGGCTCGCATATTTTAAAAGCCGCGAAAGAACACGCCGTGCCCGCCGGCCAAGCGCTAGGAATCGACCGTGAACGTTTCGCCAAACATGTAACTGCAATGGTAGAAGCGCATCCAAAAATTCAAATTAAACGTGAAGCCGTTACGTCGCTTGAGCAACTTGAACGACCGACTGTGATTGCGACGGGTCCATTAACTGACGAGCCCTTAGCCCTTGATTTACAAAAGCATTTTGGCGACGAGTTTCTTTATTTCTTCGATGCGATTGCGCCCATCATTGATGCCGATTCAATTAACACCGACATTGCGTGGAAAGCTGATCGTTACGACAAAGGCACGCCTGATTACTACAACTGCCCGTTAGATAAAGAACAGTATTTTAAATTTATTGAAGAAATTAAAAACGCGCGAAAAATTGAACCAAAACATTTCGAAACCACTGAATTTTTTGAAGGCTGCATGCCGATCGAAGTAATGGTTGACCGCGGTCCGCAAACTTTACGGTTTGGCCCGATGAAACCGGTGGGCTTAACCAATCCCAAGACGGGGCGCTACCCATTTGCGGCCGTGCAGTTACGACAAGATAATAAAGAAGCCACCGCTTACAACATCGTTGGATTTCAGACGCGCATGGCTTACGGTGAACAAACTAGAATTTTTAAGATGATTCCTGGTTTAGAGAATGCTGAATTTTTAAAGCTTGGCAGCATTCATCGCAATATGTTCATTAATACGCCGAAGCGCTTGAATAAAGATTTATCAAGCAAATCTGACCCTTGGCTTTTTTTCGCCGGGCAAATTACGGGCGTTGAAGGTTATTTTGAATCAACTTGTATCGGGCTTCTAGTAGCGGAATTTATCAAGCAAAAGTTGAACGATGAGGTTTTCTGTCCACCCCCGCGCGAGTCGGCGATGGGTTCTTTGCTTGAGGCAATTACTGATCCTTTCAAAGAAAAAAATTTTCAACCAACAAATATTAATTTTTCGTTGATTCCGCCGTGGCCTGAACCCATCAAAGATAAAAAAGAAAAAAAACAGAAGCAAATTGAAAAAGCCCGAACGGTTTTAAGTGCGTGGCAAACTGAAATCTAATTTATTATCAGTGTGCATAATTTGTTGTTCAACGGTCGGAGTGAAATGCAATCGGCACCTGGCTTCATAAAAGTCTTGCGCTCCGACTTCAACTTGCGCATTTTCCGACCCACTCGTTTTTTGCGTGTAAGTGGCTAGCTGACCGCACGACATACAGATCGCGCGTTGTTTCGTTACATCTTCGGCAATGGCCATTAAAGTTGGAATGGGTTCGAACGGTTGCGCCTTCCAATCCATATCAAGTCCGGCAACAATCACGCGAATTCCGCGCGCCGCTAAATCACGACTGACCTTAACTAAATCCATTGAGAAAAATTGGCCTTCATCAAAGCCAACGACTTGCGTGCCCTCTTCGAGGTAATCCCAAATATCTAAAATACTTAGTAATGGTACTGCGTGCACTTGCGTTTGATCATGCGAAGTAACATGAGTTTCGTGATAGCGCTGATCGATGGCCGGTTTAAAAACTTGAACTTTCATTTTTGCAAATTGCGCACGACGAATTCGACGAATTAATTCTTCGGTTTTTCCACTGTACATTGAGCCTGCGATGACTTCGATCCAACCTGACATAGTGTGTATTATTGATAGGCTAAGGAGTTTTGTCCTTAAGAAAATTTTGCACGCCACGCGCAATTTTTGCCCTCTGAACACATAAAAACGATCTGATTATTTTTTGCACCGTTTTAGGATGACCAGGTTGTCTCATCTAGATAGAAGAGGGACCAACATGTTTAAAAAATTAATTATGATGCTAAAAATAGCAATTTTTATGAGTCTGTTTGTTATCATCGGAAATGGCCCCCAGGGCCCTTTTTTGAATGAATCTCAGGCTTCGTTCATTAAAAAAAATCGCACATCAAATGCGAATCAATTTCAATTATCGGCTTTAGCAAACCGAAAATTTTTTGAATATTCACAAACACGTTTACCGAAGTGGCGTAAGCATTTTAAAAAATACGCGCATAAATACGAAATGCCGTGGACCCTACTTGCCGCCGTTGCGTACCAAGAATCGAAGTGGGATCACGAAGCGCGCAGCTACACCGGCGTGCGAGGCCTCATGCAAATAACTACTAGTACAGCCAAGCATTTAGGAATTGAAGATCGCGAAGATCCCGAGCAAAGCATTCACGGGGCCGCAATTTATTTAAAGTACTTATATGACAAAACTCAACCAACATTTTCAACTTACGAGCGCTGGACACACGCCCTGGCTGCCTACAACATGGGTTGGGCGCACCTACGTGATGCCCGAAAGCTGGCGGTCGATTTAAATTACAATCCGTATCGCTGGCGTGAATTTAAACGGGTAATTCCAAAGCTTGAACAAGAAAAGTATTATTCAAAATTAACTTTTGGTTTTGCGCGGGGCCGCGAAACGGTTGATTTTGTCGATAGCGTGCTGGGTTACTACGAATTACTTAATGCAACGACATCTACTCGACCGTTACTGACTTCGCGAGATTTCTAGGTTGATCGACATCGTAACCTAAGCTGTCGGCTAAATGATAAGACATCAGTTGTAATGGCACGACCGAAATCAGCGGATGCGCCATCCACGACGAAGCCGGAATTGATAAATAGTATTCACTCATTGATTGCAGCGCCTTATTATCGCCAGTACCGATCGAAATAATTTTTCCACCGCGCGCTTTCGCCTCTTGCAAGTTACTAATAGTTTTCTCGATTAAATCATCGGTCGGCGCCACAACGACGATTGCCATTGAAGCATCGATCAACGCTAGGGGCCCGTGTTTCATTTCGCCCGCCGCATATCCCTCGGCATGCATATACGCTAATTCTTTTAATTTGAGCGCGCCTTCTAAAGCGATTGGATAACTTACGCCACGTCCTAAATACAGAAAGCCTTTGAAGGTTTGAAGTTTCTTGGCGGCTTCAGAAAAATATTTATCGTAAGCCAAAACGCCTTCAATTTGGCTTGGAGTTGCAAGCAACTGTACGACATAGTTTTTTTCTTGCTCGGGTGTCATGGCGCCGCGGTCTTTTGCAATTTGTAATGCTAAGACGTTCAATAGGGCAATCGTGCTAGTGAACGCCTTGGTACTGGCCACGCCGATTTCAACACCTGAATTCATGTACAGGTGCCCGTGTGCTTCGCGATCGATTGAAGAGCGTTGCACGTTCGTAATACTTAAAGTCAGCGCGCCTTTTTCTTTAGCTAAACGAATGGCGGCTAAGGTATCAGCCGTTTCACCACTTTGGGAAATTGTTATTAATAAAGTATTTTTAGGTATGATTGGCTTACGATATCGAAACTCACTGGCCACATCGATTTCGACCGGCAATCCGCTAGCTTGCTCAATCAAATATTTTCCCAACATCGCGGCGTAGAAACTGGTACCGCACGCCACAAACATGATGCGATCAATGGTTTTAAAAGTTTCGCTATTTGATTTTGCAAACCCTAAAGACTCCATCTGCACCGAATGCAATTCGGTATTAATGTGTGGACGAATGGCCGCGGCCACCGCGCGGGGCTGTTCGTAAATTTCTTTAAGCATGTAATGTTTGAAACCCATTTTTTCGACTTGTTCGGTGTTCCAGTCGACGGTGGTGATTTGCTTTTTTAACGGTGCGCCTAAAGCCGAATAATATTTCAGATCGTTATTATGAATGTGAACAATTTCACGATCTTCTAGATAGACAAAATTTTTGGTATACTGAAGCGCGGCCTGAACATCGCTGACGATAAAATTTTCTTTTTCTCCCACGCCCACAATTAAAGGTGGACCATCTTTAAAGGCCACTAATTCATTTGGAGATTTTTCCCACATGACAACGATTGAGAAGGCTCCAATCAATTTACCCAGAGTTTTTTGTACGGCCAAAAGTAGATTATTAGTGACCTGAATTTCTTCGTTCACTAGGTGAGCAACTAATTCTGAATCAGTATCTGATTTAATTTCAGCTCCGCGGGCTATTAAATCTTTTTTAATTTCTAAATAATTTTCGATGATTCCATTATGAACTAAACTGATGGCGCCCACTTGGTGCGGATGTGCATTCTTTTCGTTGGGCGCCCCGTGCGTAGCCCAACGCGTGTGCCCAATACCAATGTGACCGTTGAAATTTTCGTTAATTAGTTTCTCTTCCAAATTAATTATTTTACCGGCCGCACGCACTCTTTTAGTCTTACCATCATTCAAAATAGCAATTCCGGCGCTGTCGTATCCGCGGTATTCTAATTTTTTTAATCCATCGATGATAATCTTTTTTGGATCTTGAAAACCTAAGTAGCCGACAATTCCACACATTTAAGACTCCGATTTTTTCATTAATCTTTTTGCGTAGCCCTCTTTGTTCACTTGCGGTGAACGTGATAAGGCTAATGAACCCGATGGTACGGTTTTAGTCACCGTTGTGCCAGACGCAATGATTGAATCACTTTCAACCGTCACCGGCGCGATAAATTGCGAATCGCTTCCGACGAACACGCGATCGCCAATGATCGTTTTATATTTCTTTTTGTCAGCGGCGTAATTACAGGTAATCGTCCCGCAGCCAATGTTGACGTCTTCACCAATTTCGGCGTCGCCTAAGTATGTGAGGTGACCGGCTTTTGATTTATTACCAAACTGCACTTTCTTCATTTCAACAAAGTTTCCGACGTGCGCAGATTCGCCAATAATGGTTTCCGGACGAAGGCGCGCGTAAGGGCCAACCGAAGCATTATTTTTTATTATCACTTGGTCGATGTAACTGCCCGCTTTCACTTGCACGCTATCGCCAATAATTGAATCGGATAACATACAGTTTGATTCAATCACGGTAAAAGCCCCAATTGCAGATTTACCGCGCAAGAACACATTCGGATAAAGCACCGAACCTTGTCCGACCAAAACGGAGTCTTCAACGTAAGTTGTAGCAGGGTCAATTAAGATCACGCCGGCTTCCATCAATTTTTCAGCGTGACGAATAAAAACCTTTTTAGTAGCTCGAGCTAATTCGGCCTGCGTATTCACCCCGTGCGAGACATCGGCATTTTCCGACAATATGGCTTGAACCTTTAAATTACTAGTAAAGGCTAATTCGATTAAATCGGGTAAGTAATATTCTTTCTTAGAATTTTCATTTTTTATTTTTGGAATTAATTTTTGCAAGACTTCTGCTTTGGCGATGTAAATGCCGGTCGCCACTTCTTTAATTTTTAAGGTGTCGGCTGAGGCATCTTTGGCTTCAACGATTGAAACTAATTGCTTGTTGGAATTGCGCACGGCCCGGCCAAATTCAGCCGGGTTTTTTAATTCGACCGTCACGACGGCCAAATCAAGTTTTTGTTCACGAAAGTCTGACATGAAGTTTTTTATGTCTTGGGCCGAAATCAAAGGATGATCACCGTTCATGATAAGCACGGTTCCTTCAAGCGAATTTAAGTCGGCCGCTTTAACAGCGTCGGCCGTGCCTAGTTGTTCTTTTTGAACGTAAGTTTGAATGGCTAAGGGTTCTAGAACGGTTTTTACTAAATTCTGACCGTGACCAACAACGATTCGAATATCAGTGACGTCGGCTTTACGACAACTATCAACAATTCGAACGATCATGGGGCGACCCGCGACGGGATGTAACACTTTTGGAAGCGCGCTCTTCATGCGAGTGCCTTGGCCTCCGGCTAAAATTATGGCTGTAGATTTCATGCTTTTATTTTAAACATTAGCAATGCTCTTCGTCAGTTACTTTTTTTTTAGATCTAGGCAAAATGTGTCTTTAGCGGCACACTGATTTTATGATTCAAGCGATCGCTTTCGATCTAGACGATACCTTGCTAGACACCACTGGCCTTTTGGTCCCTAAAGCATCGGCCGACGCGTTTAATATTTTGATCAAAGCTGGACTTAAACTGTCATTGCCCGAATGTGAAAAATTTCGCTTAGAAATGATCAAAGAAACTTCGCACAAAGAGGTCATTGAAAAGTTAGCGGATAATTTCGGAACTGACCAAACTCGGTTGGCCTCAAACGAAGCGGTCCGCATGTTTTATGAGCCTAACCTTCCCGACGTTTTACCGTTACTGCCGGGAGCCCGTGAAAACTTAAACTATTTGAAACCAAAGTATAAATTGTTTCTGGTGACCGCCGGTGCCGATCAGGCGCAAAGAAAAAAAGCACAAGCATTGGGTATAAACAAAGATTTTGAAAGAATGTACGTAGTGAACAGTCTTGATAAAGAAAGAAAAAAAGCTGTTTTCGAAGACATAATAAAAAATTTAGCTATTCCGCCCGAAAATTTACTTTGCGTCGGTAATTCATTATCGTCCGAAATTCACGATGGCCTTCTTGTTGGTGCGAAGACTTGTTACTTTGAATTTGGTGAAGACCGCGGACACTTGATAAGTGATCCCCGCTTTAAGCCCCATTTTCATATTCGTCAGCATTCGGAATTGATTTCGACATGTCGATTATAAAATCAAAACTTACTTTTTTATGTAAACCTAACGCCGACCTGCATGCGTTTAAAGATTATGATCCATTGTCGTTAAGCACTAACGATTTAAAAAATGATCGTCATGCAATTGATTTATTTGTTTGCGATGCTAGTTTGGTCACCGAAAACCAAACCGCCAAATTAATCCATCAAAAAAAATTACGAAATGAAATTTCAAAAGTTATTTTGGTAGGATTGCAAGATGTCAATCTGCCGGTTGAAAATTATAATTTGATCAGGCCGGACGTTGTGATGGAACTTTCCCAACTGACCGTTGATCGCCTAATGATTCTATGGGACGAGGTTATTCAGTCGAATCAAGACCAAATCTACCTAAACTTATCGGCCGAGCTGAATTCGGAATACGAAATTATTAAACGCGAGCTCGAGCGCAAGCTGCAAGAAAAAACCCAGACGCTAATTGAAAGTCGAAAGCAAATTTTCGAAATCAATAACCGGGTCGAATTTTTAAGGCGTACGCTTTACGTCACTTCGAAAGTAAAAAACTTAGAAGAGGCCGAAAAAGAGCTGAACGCCTTATTAGCCAGTTATAACAAAGTAACCTGGCTTAAAATTGTGCAACGCGCCGATAGCGAAAAATTTGAGGCCGACGCCATTCCGCAATTAGAATCTACTTTTTTCAAAACCGAGATGAAGCTACAAAAAGAAATTTATTTTCTCTTTTTTTTTAAAGGCGATAAAAAAGTTTTCCGCAAAACTGACTTAGAATATTTTAAAAAATTAAGCGAAACTTTAGAAATTAATTTGAGCCGTTCTATTGATTTGCAATCGCTGCAACAAAGTGAACGACTTTTTGATTTAGCCTTTCACTCGTCTCCCCATTCTATTTTAGTGATCGATAAAGATTATCATGTCTTACAGGCTAACTTGGCGGCCGAGCAAAGCCCCCTGGGCAGCGCGCACAAAAGCAAATGCTATGAATTATTATTTAGTAGGCGAAGCCCCTGCCCCGGTTGCCAACTGGGCCACAATTTTGAAGTGCAAAATGAGATGAAAACTTTTAGGGTGCAATCCAGCCATTTTAGCCTAGATAACGAAGAAGAGTCTGAATATTATATTCACCTTTACGAAGATATCTCTGAACAAAAATCCATGGAGAATAAATTCCAGCAGACGGCCCGGTTAGCCGAGCTGGGCCTGGTCTCAAGTTCAATCGCACATGAGCTCAATAACCCGCTGGGCGGAATTTTATCTTATTTGCAAATCATGAAACTGGATTTGCCGAACAGTCATCCCTTTCAAGCCGATATTGAAATGATGAATCAAACCGGTTTGCGTATGAAAAAAATTATTGAAGAACTGCTTATTTTTTCTAGAAAAGAAGATTCTTTTCAGCCTGAGTCGCAATCATTGCTTAAACTTTTGCAGAAAAATTTAGATTTGTTGCAAATGCAGCTCAAAAAAGAAAACCTCAAAGTCGTTATTGCCGACGTTAACTCCGATGCCCAGCATTTGGTTTCGGCCCTGCATTTTCGTAATTCGATTCACTTAGCGTTTCAGTTTTTTTTGCAAAAATTAAAAATGAAAAGGCTAACCCAGGCTAATTTTACAGGTCTCGTCGAGGTCAAAATCTTCCAAGACCAAATGAATTCGTATTTAAGTTTTCAGACCAACTTAGGTCCTTATGATATTATGGCGAATAGCAACGATATGACTTTAATCACGCTTGAAAAAAGCCTGTTAGATCAAGGCTTTCAGGTCGTTATGAGCGAGCCAAAACCATCGTGGATTCAACTGCTTTTAACCTTACCGCTAGCCAAAATTTAGTTGTCCAAAGCGTCTCTTAAGTCTGGAAATTGATGGTCGAGTGCAGATTTTTTGACACCTCTGTCAAAAATTGAATTATTCTAATCAAAGCTAGTTTTGTTATTCGGACCCACCACGGAAGGAAGGTTCATGAAGCCTATTCGAGTTTTGATCTTAGACGATGAGTCCACGTTACGAACTGCCTTATTCAGATTACTAGATAGAAAAGGATTTCAAGTTGTAACCGCTCAGCGCATAGACGAAGCCCGCTCTTTCATGTCGCCCGATAAACCTTTCGACATCGCCATTATTGATATGAACTTGCCGGACGGAAATGGTTTAGATTTTGTTTCTGAAATTAAATCGCAATCACCAACAACCCAAGTTGTGGTGCTGACCGGTTTCGCCACCATTGATTCAGCAATTCAAGCCACCCAAAAAGGTGCTTACCATTTTTTAACGAAGCCTTTCAACGTTGAAGAGCTAATGGGTTTATTAGACAAAGCCCTTTCACACCGCAACTTAGAATTAGAAAACAAGCAACTGCGCAATGAATTAGGCAGCAAATATCAATTTGACCAAATCATCGGTGAAAGTGAAGGCATTAAAAGCTGTTTATCATTAGTTGAACGCGTCGCCAATTCTGATTCAACCATCTTAGTTATGGGTGAATCCGGCACTGGTAAAGAATTAATCGCCCGCGCGATTCATTATAATTCTGACCGCGCTAAAGGGCCTTTCGTCGCCATCAACTGCGGCGCCATTCCATCCGAACTATTAGAGAGTGAATTATTCGGTCACGTAAAGGGCGCATTTACGGGCGCGATCTCAAACCGCATTGGCCGATTTGAATTAGCCGACGAAGGAACTTTATTTTTAGATGAAATCGGCGACTTAGACCCCAGCATGCAGGTTAAAATCTTACGCGCTTTGCAAGAGCGAATTTTTGAACCAGTTGGCGCCACAAAATCAGTGCAAGTAAACGTGCGCGTTATTGCGGCGACGAACGTAGACATGGATAAAGCGGTCAAAGAAGGCCGCTTCAGAGAAGATCTTTACTATCGTCTGAACGTAATCCCCATTCAAATACCCGCGCTAAGAGAGCGCAAAACAGATATTCCTTTGCTGCTCAGTCACTTTATGACGCAGTTTAATCGCACCAAATCTCGCTCATTAACGGGATTCTCGCAAGACGCCCTCAACTGCTTAGTGGGTTACGCTTGGCCCGGCAACATTCGCGAATTAGAAAATTTAATCGAGCGCCTTAGTATTTTAAAAGGTAACGGACAAGTAGACGTGATCGATCTACCACCGAAATACAAATCAACCGCAGCAAGTTACGCCGAAACCGGATCCGTTGATATTCCAGAAGCGGGTTTAGATTTTAATACGGCGGTTGATCAATTTGAAAACGCACTTATTCTGAAGGCCCTAGAGAAAACGGGCTGGAATAAAAACCAAGCCGCGTTGTTACTGCGGCTAAATCGAACGACGCTGGTTGAAAAGATGAAGAAAAAAGGCTTGAAGTCGAACGAACCTGAAATGGAAATGTAATCCTAACCAAAACCTGACATTCAACTTCGGCTGGCCATGATATAAAATGGCCAACGAGGAGTTTTCTATGAAACCAATCTTTTGGGTGTTTGTTGCCATTATTTATTTAGGCTCATTTAATGCTTTTGCAGGCCCTGAAGAGCATCGTGATGCGCAAGTTTGTTACGTAATTTCAAGTGCCGATTACGCAAAAATTCCAGATGAAGTACCTACCGAAATTTGCCTTGAGTCTATAAAAGTAGATTTATATAAAAAAAAAATTGAAGCCTACAGTTTTTTTTCTAACTTTACGGCACTCATTCAAAACCTTAAGTTAACAAGCTTAACTAATAATCATGAGGGCCTTATTCAGTTTCAAGCATCAAACGTCATTGAAAATAACTATATGAATATCTGCGGTTCACAAAATGACTTACAATTATTTATTGGTGGCCAAGTTAATAACAATGGCGAAGGCCTTATTAACCAGCTGAGTGTGGCGGTGCAATTAACGGCAATTGCCACAAGTTGCCATCGCAATGAAAGCCCGGTTGTTTATAATTATAAGCTTCGCTAATCAGTCTGATCCGAGGTAAATTGTATTTGTGATATCCATTGATGATTTCATAAAAAATTACTCGGTTTACGCTGACCATGCTAGGGTCAAGGTTCACTCCCAAGTAGAAAGTGATTCTACTCAATATCCACTCGTATCAATTCACTTCGGTAATCCGAAAGGGCCCACGCTGTTAGTAACAGGCGGCGTGCATGGCCTTGAACGCATTGGGGCTCAAGTCACACTCTCATTGCTTTCTAGTTTTCATGAGCGCTTAGCTTGGGATCAAATTTTAAAGCTCATGCTAGAAAAAATCCAGGTGGTATTTATTCCGTTGATTAACCCTGTCGGATATATAAATGCCAGTCGTTCGAATGGCAATGGCGTTGATTTAATGAGAAATGCGCCAATTACGGCTGATACCGATGTACCTTTTCTTTTAGGCGGACAGTTAATTAGTTCGAAGATCCCGTGGTACCGAGGCCTGACGGTTCAAAAAGAAACTCAATTTGTAATCGATACGGTCGGCGAAATTTTACTGCAATCAAACTGCCTGATCTCGATTGATTTGCATTCTGGTTTTGGTTTTAAAGATCAACTTTGGTTTCCTTTTGCTAATAGTTATCAAGAGTTTTCGCAATTAACTGAACTGCACTTATTTTTTGAATTATATAAAAAAACACACCCCTACCACATTTACAAAGTCGAGCCGCAGAGTAAAAACTATTTAACCCACGGCGATATTTGGGATTATTGTTTTTTAAATTTAAAAAAGCCTGATCAAGTGTTTTTACCACTAACCCTAGAAATGGGTTCGTGGATTTGGGTGCGAAAAAATCCGCTGCAAATTTTTTCCAAGATGGGCTTATTTAACCCCATGAAAGCGCACCGTCTTAATCGAACCTTTCGACGGCATCGCCCCCTTTTTGATTTTTTGACTCACAGTTTAGCCTCGCACGAAATGTGGTCGCAGCCTGACTATCACTTGAGAAAACAAATCGATGGTGAGGCCCGAAAGCTTTATTATGGAAATTAATCATTGGGTCTTAATTAGAGGCCTAACCCGCAGTCGGTTTCATTGGTTGGGCTTTGATTCCCTACTAAAGAATTCACTGGGGTGCCGCCAAGTGACTTGCATTGAGCTTCCTGGAAATGGTTATTTTTTTGATCAGAACTTTCCTTTGGCACTTGACGATTTGATTAACCAAATTAAAAGCCAAGTCGATTCTGCTTCATTACCGATTGGGATAATCGGACTATCGATGGGTGGAATGATTGCCGCGCGCTGGGCCGAAATATTTCCTAATGAGGTTCAAGCCCTTGTTATTATCAATTCAAGTATGGCGTTCAGCCCTTTTTACCATCGCTTGTCGCCTCAATTTTATTTTAAATTGTTGTTAACGCTTGTTTGCCCCAGCGCCGAGATTATCGAAAATACAATTATGAACATTTCTTCAAACGAAAACCTAAAATGGAAAAATCGAATTGAAGAGTTAATTCAATTTCAGAAAAACCACGCCATCACTTTTAAAAATTTTTTACGCCAAATAAAAGTAACAAGACAAGCCCGCATCATCAAAAAGCCAATTGAAAAAGTACTCATTCTTACCTCGCAGAAAGATCGTTTGGTTAATTATCGCTGCAGCCTAAAGTTAGCCGAACTATGGAAAACCCCACTGAAAGTTCACCCGTCGGCCGGGCACGATTTACCGTTAGATGATTCTCAGTGGGTCATTGAACAAATTAAAAACTTTTTAAGGCCATCTTAGGCATTAAATTTCTTTGCGTATTTTTCATCAAGTTCTGACCGTTTTAACACGGTCATGAAATCAATGCAGTTAAAGTCCATATCAAGTGCCGGGTAGCTGCAAACTTTAGCTCCGGCCTTAATATATGATTTTAAAAGTGATGGAATTTTTTCTTCTGCTTCTTCCATTTGATTAGGACTAAGCCCCCTAGAAAAAACCATCATCCAAAACAAGTAATCTTTCATATGATATTTTTCTCGTGGAAAAAATATTTCATCATTGGTTGCTCCAGTGAGTTGAAAGTAGCTAAATATTAGGGCCGCTGATCTTGAGTCGGTTACTTTAACACTAGAACAACCAATCAGCTTATCAGCCTCAAATGATTTCATGTATTCAACGATGCCCCGCCATAATAATGAAATAACCGCTCCGCGCCGGTGTTCTGAATGGATACAGGCCCGCCCTAACTCGATAAAAGGTTCATTTTGATCATCTAACCATTGCGAAATTTCAAATTCCGAATGCGTGTAAAACTTAAAAGCGGTTCCCGAGTAATTCATTCGGTACGTGCCGACCACTTCGTTAGTGCTTCGATGAATAATCATCAGGTGATCACAACTTGAATCGTACTCATCAAAATCTAAACCGCTATTAGTTACTCGGCCGGCCATTTCTTTACAGAATATTTCATGTCGTAGGCGAAAACACTGAATTACTTCTGATTTCGTTTCTGCCACCTTTAACAGGTAAGGACCGAATTCAAGGCGTAAAGATATTTTATTTTTCCAAGTTGAGATGCGGGCCATGTAGATTTGACTTTTAACTATCATCGTATCAATCATTGAAACCATATAACCTCCTAAAAATATTGAAACACCGATTCAAAGATTTAATAAGTTAGGATTGCGTTAAGATAGACCTTTGCAATTAGTCTTAACGCAATCTTAATGTGACGAAAGCTAAGATCAAGTGAAGCCTATTGATGTGTTTCAATTAATTAAAACGACTTCAATTTTTTATATGACATTAATTTATTTAATGAAGTCTTACCGTAAGGGCGCGTGTATTAACCAATTAAAACAAGATTGGGCCCTAGCCGTTTTAAGAAAGTTTGATTTTCAAATTGAAGTTAAGAATAGGTTATTAAATACAAACCACAACCAAATAATTCTTGGCAACCACATTAGCTTTTTAGATATCCTTGTCTTATTAGCGTTACAGCCACAGACAGTTTTTCTTTCTAAAATTGAGGTCGCGCGGTGGCCCATCATCGGCGCCGGCGCAAAACGAATGGGGACGCTATTTGTGAACCGCGGGTGTTCGCAATCTAGGGCGCACGCTAAGAATCAAATTAAAGATATTTTTGTAAAAGGCCAAAAACCAATCCACTTGGCAGGTTTTCCATCAGGCACTACTTGTTTAACTGAATCTAAACCTTGGAAAAAAGGACTTTTTGAAATCGCCGAACAAAGCGAAACGCAAGTTCAACCTTTCCGAATTTCATACGAACCTTTACGAGAGTGCGCCTACATCGATGACGACAACTTGTTTTTAAGTTTAGCCAAACTATTTAAAACCCCAAACAAGAAAGTTATCTTCGAATGGGGCGAGGCCTTTTACGTAAATCAATTAGAAACCCAAATGCTTGAATTACAACGATGGACGGCCCGCCAAGTATGAAAAAAAAGTACTTAGTTGATTTACATATTCACTCAAATTTCAGCGACGGAAAGTTAACTATTGCGGAAATCGTCGACCTGTACGGCGCGCGCGGGTTTCATTTCATTGCCATTACGGACCACTTAGCAGATTCAAAAACTTTAACGGGCTATGTGACGCAAAAGTTAAAGTTATCATTAACGGCGAACAGTATGGATCAGTACTTAACAACGATGCGACGCGAAGCTCAAAGGGCTTGGCAACAATATGGAATGATACTTATACCAGGTGCCGAAGTAACGTTGAACTCGTGGTCGCGCCACTTGGGAGCTCACCTTGTGTTACTGGGAATCGATAAATATATCGATCCAAATTCTTCCGTCGAAAATATTCTAGTAGAAAATTCAGATCTGTTTTCAATTGCCGCTCATCCGCTTTGGACAAAAGCCTTCGAATTTAAAACAACCTACCTTTGGCAAAATCGAGAAAAGTTAAGTTTGCTTTTCGATGCTTGGGAATGCGGCACCGCCCAACATTTTGCAAAAGAAGTATATTTGTCAGGATTTCCCATCGTAGCATCAAGCGACTTTCATGGCCCAAGCCGCTTCGAATCTTGGAAGACCGCCGCCTACATAAAATAATTTTCAGTAGAGGGGCTGTTTGATTCAATTCGAAATCGAAACGTCGAGCCCATATGGATGTAATTCATTTTCTTTTAATTACCGAAAATTATAACCCTTAAAATCATCGTAAAGGCCATCGCGCTTTGCAAACTGCGCAAGATCTTCGCCGCAACGGCCCTGTAAAATTCCTTCTAAATAACCGAGCGCGCCTTTGTACGACTGTAAATAGTCGACCGTATCTCCGGAAAGAATCATTCTTAAATTGGGGTTAGCTTTTAAAAGCATGGCCTTAAAATGCGTTTCAGAAAAACACGAGAACGAACCATACACTAAGCCGGGGTTTGGATACTTCTTTAAAGTCTCTACCACTTTTTTAATTCCGGGACGTTTCGCCTTATAATAACTTTCGTAGTTGGGATGACCGTCGGCCCCTAATTGCGGTGGATTAAAATCAGGTCCGCCACCATTGCGCGAATGTCCGTTATAAAAAACTACGTCGGCCGCGGCCAAGCCACCAAAAAAATTATCTTCAGATTGCGCGGTCATTTGCGTTTGGCGACTTGCTAGAGATGTTTTATTACGAATGTAATTGCTAGAGGCCGATGCGTGCGTCAGGCGTAGTTTGATTTCGATGCTTCGGCCCAAAATATTTGCTTGTTTGACGTAGGTGGTATCGCCCACTTCAGGGTCACCGATTTCACGGAAGCCGCAGGTCACTCGTGGACCTGAGCAGGGTTCGATTAAAGCGTTACGTAACGCAAAATAAGTTTCGCCATCTAGGCTTGGTGATTGGCCGACTGATTTACCGTCCCACAAAACATCTTCGCCGGTGCGTGAGTCATCAAAATACCCGAAGGCGTAGCGTACATCTAAGCGGCCTTTTGCAAAAGACTTGGCAAACATGGGTGCGCAAACTTGTGGATCATAGATTTCATTTCGTCTTTCACGCGCAATTTCTAGGGGCGAGGGTTGCTCTAAAAGTTTAAAATAATCTTTCGTAAAAATTGGGAACCAGTGTTCGTAAGCGTAGATGCCAGTGAACCCAGCTGAAGCTTGAATCGAAACTAACGATAATAAAGCTAGAAGCCATTTATTTTTCATTTGTTATTTCCCCGGTAATTGACTAAGTAAACGTTGCTCTTCGCGCTTAATCCAATCGGCAAAGGCGCCGACCTTGGCAATTTGCGAACGCTCGCGGCAGCTGTATAGAACATCGCGGTAACTCTTTTGGCTTTCGGGATTACTAGCGTTGTACCTATTATTTTCGATATCGGTGACCTTACGAACCGAGGCTTCGTTAACGCCTACGCCAGAATTAACGCCGATTATTTTTTTATTACCATTTCTATCGGTGATAAATTGCGGACCGCCCGAATCGCCCTGGCAGACCCAATTCTTGGAATTTTTTTTGGTGTAAAACCGATCTTCATTTTCAGAAAAATCTGAATCAACAATCGCGGTTCCTTTACGAAGTTGGCCCGTTGAAGTGTCGTAGCGGCCTTTAGCATCGAAGTAATCGACCGCGCGTCCGTATCCGTAAAATTGAGTTACGAGGCCCGCATAATTTGCGTGGGCATCGGTGTCGATTACGGCCAATTCAAACCCCGGGGGCAGGCTTCCATTAAAAACTGCAACGGCTAAATCGTGATCGTTCTGCGGAATCAATTTTATTTCGCCACGGTTGGCACGCGCTTCAGGATGTTTTTTTAAATCGAAGTATTCGCCATTTGAAAAATACCACTCTTTCGGAGTTGAATCGTACTGTGGATGCTGAGCAAATTTAAATCCCGACCGCCGAATCGGATCATAAAATTTTGTGCGTGTTTCAAAAACGATATTGAAACCAATTACGCCCGGTAAAAGTTTAGAATTAAAACAATGGGCGGCCGTTAATACCGTGTTGGGGCCAATCAACGTACCGGTGCAATAAGTAAGTACGCTTTGGTTTCGATCGAATAGCTCAACGGCAACCACGCTTTTTTCAGTTTGATTTGCACGGCTCATGATGATCTCGCCGTCGATTACGTGGTTAGCATCAGTGGGTGATGATAAATCTTTTGAAGAATGAAAGCCCGTCGGACTACAAGCTAACGTTAGGGCCACGCCCAGAAAAGTTAAAGCAATAATAAGTTTCAACTGCATCCCCCCGGATAAGTTAAAATGCTTTTATCCCAATTTGACGCATAACGCTATAAATTGAGGCAGCATATGAAAAATTTCCGTAAGAGGGAGATTAATAGAGAGCTATTGGGATTAAGTGACATTCAAAAGCCGCTGATTAGAAATTTTACAAAGTTTTCAGCCACTGCCAAAAAGTTTAATTTTGGGCTGGAGCAACCATCGTAATAAATCAAACGAAACGAAAAACCATGATTGATGAGGCCGATGCGGAGCGAGCGGCAAAAAAGTAACCGTACTTCGATTACCGGCAGCGCAAGCTGCCGGCTGCCTCAATGACTGCCATATATTTAGATAACTATTCTATCATCTAGTTTTTTCCATTAATCTTTCTTTCGCTTGATTAAGACCTATTTACATATTAATTACATATATAAGTATTATGTAAATATATAAGGGGTTTTGCATGAAGTTATATGTCAGTTCTAATGGTTTTGTTTCTAGAAAAACTAATTATTTTGATAAGTTAACTGTTTGTATTTGGTTTTTACAATTAGTTGTTAGTTATGTAATAGCACTGTCTTGAACCGGTCTTAAAAGTATTTTGAGCCTCAAGGGTCTGTCAGATGCCCTTCCCTTTTCGAGTGTGATATTTTGGGCTTTCAAAGGATATATGAAAGCAGCGTTAATTGATCATGATGATTCGTTTACCCAGAATTTGCGACAGTGGCTCAAGCCGTTGTTTAGCCAAATTGATGTTTATAATCACCATGATTATTTTAGTCAGCAATCTCGGCTTAATAGCACGTATTCGTTGTTCGTGCTTTCACCGGGACCAAAAAATCCAAGCGATTATCATCAGACTCTTGAGTGGCTTAAAACGATTTCGCCCACAACTCCGGTGTTAGGAGTTTGCTTGGGTATGCAGATGATAGTGTTAAGTGAAAGTGGCGCCGGCGCGATTAAAAAATATTCGCCACCCCTTCACGGAAAAAAATCAAAATTACATTTGTCTTTAGGTGGTGAAAATAAAAGCGATGAGAATTTATTAAGTTTACAGGGCCTTTCTGTAGCTCGGTATCACTCGTTAGTTTGCGAGCCGAAAAATATTTCGCCGGCCTTTGATGTCATTGCGAATTCGGCGGATGATCAGCAAGTGATGTGGATTCAGCATCAGACTAAAAAATGGATGGGGTTGCAATTTCACCCCGAATCTTTTTTAACGGAAAAACCTGAGTTGCATTTGAATTATTTAAAGAAGTGGCTTCAGAAATGAATCCGCTGATTTGTTTTTTTGAGCATAATTTATTTATTTACACTTTAGACTATGAAGTTATTAACTGCCCGCCTACCTTAAGCGTGCAAGTTTTTTTAAAACAAATTGAAGAAAAATACTTTGAAAAATTAAAAGTAGTACAAGTTAATTTTGAGTTTGATCACCCCGAAAGATTTGAACATCAAACGGCCCTTTACCAATGCCCGAAAGCCAAAGTTTACGTCATACGTTATTACGAGCTTAAGACTTTGTCGGAAATTAAAGCGGCTTCACTGACGTTAGATATGAACACCGAGGACATTCACTTTAAGCCGTTAATGTCGAAAAATGATTTCATCGCTAAGGTGCAAACGATTCAGCAAGATATCTGCGAAGGACGACTTTACCAAGTTAACTTAACCGCGCCACTTGAAGGTGAAACTTCAGAGAACGCATTAAACCTATTTTTTAAATATGAAGAAAAGTTTCAGTCTCAGTACAAAGTTCTACTGCCCGGAACGCAATTAGATATTATTAGTTTTTCACCTGAGTTATTTATAGAAAATATAAATGAAACGCTCACCACGCGTCCCATCAAAGGCAGCTCAGGCTCGGCCACTGATTTTGTGGCTTCCTTATATAAGAACAAAAAGGAAGAGGCCGAACTTTCAATGATCGTTGATTTATTACGAAATGATTTAAATAGTTTAGGTGAGGCCGCCGCCGAAGTGATGGCCCACCGGGCCCCCCTGCAACTGGGTTATATTCAACACACTTACTCTGAAATAAAGATTAAAAATAATTTACCGCTTGGTGAAGTGCTTGGCCATATGATGCCGGGTGGTTCGATTTCGGGCTGCCCCAAATTAGAAAGTTTAAAAGTCATCGGAGAAGTTGAGCCCTACCGGCGACAGATCTATACTGGCACTTTAGGTTGGTGGAAAAAAAATGATTTTAAATTAAATTTGGCCATCCGCACTTTCATTAAAACTGGCGACAAAATTTTTTATCACGCTGGTTGCGGAATTGTATTTGATTCCGACGCCGAACTTGAATGGAGTGAGTTTTTATTAAAAACTGGTGGACTGCATGTTAAGGTCTAGCGTTTTAGATACTTTTATTTTTAAGGATCAGCAGATCTATCTGCGCGCATTTCATATTGATCGAACCTTTGAAGCCTACCAACAAATTTTTCCACATATTCTGCGTATTGATGTTGAAAAAATTTACCTAGACCTAGAGGTTAAGCTTAAAAAGCAAGTTTCTGATGAACAATTAGTGCGTTTAGTCGTTTTGGAATCTTCGCCGCTAAAGTACAGCTACGAAATTCATCCAAAGCTATTTCTGGCTGAACCCGTTGTCCTTGAACTAGTGACGGAAATTAAGTGCCCGGCAGGCCGCGGCCAACAAAATTACAAGTGGCTTGATCGTGATTTATGGATGCGACTGATGCGGGCTCGACAAACCGAGGCTGCTGATGTTTTAGCGCAAAATACTTTAGGCCAAGTGACTGAAACCAGCCGGTGCAATATTTTTATTTACAATTCCGTAAAGGATGCAGCCTTCACTCCTACTTTAGATTCAGGTTGTATAAATGGCGTTTACCGACGCTACGCTTTGGCGCAGAAAAGCATTGACCTGCCCCAGCTTGGAAAAAAAGTTTTAGTGGAAAGGGATATACTTGCCGATGAATTGCTTTCGCACCCTGATCTGTATACAATTTACTTGGCTAATTCAGCGCGAGGAGTATTAAAAGCATGTCTCATTTCAAAAAACCAGAAACCGAAGAATTAAAAACAAAATTATCTGATTTAGAATTTGCGGTTACGCAACACGAACACACCGAGCCGCCGTTTAGCAATAAATATTGGGATAACCACGAAGAAGGTATTTACGTTGATATCGTCACCGGCGAGCCGCTATTCACTTCGAAAGACAAATTTGAATCTGGCACTGGTTGGCCCTGCTTTAGCCAACCCATCAGTAAAAGCATTTTAATTTTTAAAGAAGATAAAAAATTATGGTCAACGCGCACTGAGGTACGAAGTAAATTGGGCGATTCGCATTTAGGTCACGTGTTTGATGATGGGCCGGGCCCAGAGGGCGCTCGGTACTGCATTAATTCGGCTTCGCTGCGATTTATTGCTAAAAGTGAACTTGCAAATTCACCCTATACCGAATGGCTTAAAATATTTGATTCTTGAGCTTTAGGCACTTCGTTCATCGTGGGATAAAAAGGCTCAAACTTCTCAGAGACGATTGCGTGCAGATGCTGTGCGACTTTCGTTCGATCATCTTCAACCTTGGGATGAACCAGCGGTAAGAATTCAACTTCGCAAGTGACTGAATCTAATTGCAGTGATCGCCAAATGGCCGGAAAAAATGATTGGTTACCATACCAGCAAACGGCATCACGATGCCAAAAATAAACCGGGCCGCCATTTACTTTTCTGAAATTAAAAACAAACGGTCGAATTGGTTTGTGCGCCAGCCCCGCCGACATGAGTAAGGTTTTTTTAAATGGTAAAACGCGTTCGCCGTCAGAGGCCACCGATTCAGGATAAAGCACAACGCGAAAGCCTTCTTTAAGAACTTCGGTAACGCCTTTTAGTTCCTCGTGAATATTCATGCGATTTTTACGATTCACGTAGGCACAGCCGGCCAAGTCAGTAATTTGCCCTAGCCCTGGCGTGTGTTTCATTTCAAGCGATGTGATAAAGACGCTGCCACGTAAGGCCTGCAGGCAGACAATATCAATAAAGCCCATGTGATTACCGATGACTAAAGAATTTTCGTTTTCGGGAATATTTTCTTTGCAGATCAATTCGACGTTGAAAGCTTTTAACATAAACTTTGCATAAAAATTTGCATTCTGAACTAACTTATATCGGCGCTGAATCGGTTGGCGCGTTGTCAGGTTAAAAAAGAGTGCCGTTATAAGATAACTTAAAATGATTAAAATAAAATAAATTAACTTAAAAGCCGCACGGACTTGATTGTAGTAAAAGCGAATTGTCTTAGGTTGCGATTGCGGAAAACTCATGACGTCTTTAACTTCCTGTTAAGATTTAGTCTACAATTAAAGAGGCCGCTTTGTATAGTCTATCGAAGATACTTTCCCACATCTCGCCCTTATGCTGTGGCATTTGAATAAAACAAAGTGCCTCGGGCTTTCGAAGACTTGCCGCCCTTAATTGCGAGTACACTTCACGGGCGGCCTGGGCGGGATCATTCGATAGTTTTAGAAATTCTATTTTTTTAATGGCTTGAGTGGGCTTTATAATTTTAACCCCATCAATTAGATCGGGCAATTCAGCTAGACGGGTATTTAAAATAGTAGAGAGCTCGGACAATTTCAAATGGGGGTTGCGGCAAACTATAAATGGCATGCTTGGCATATAGTGGTGCTGCATATGGCCGGGTGATTCTTTTTTATCGATGGCCTCTACCCACTGAAAACGAAGCCGTGTCTTAAATAGCACTTCGTTCATTTTCGTTTGTAAGACGGCGCCCTTTCGTAACAGCGCTAATTGATATTGATCATTCAAAAATTTAATTGATATGACGGTTGATTCTATTCCGATTTCGCTTGCACCCGCATCAATGACCTGCACGGCTTGGCCAAATTCTTCGCGCACGTGTTGCGCCTTGGTAGGACTGGTGCGCCCAAATTTATTGGCACTGGGCGCGGCAAGTGGAACGCCCACCGCCTTAATTAATTCTTGCGCGACAGGATGCGCCGGCCAGCGTAGGCCCACGGTAGGAAGTCCTGAAGTGATCAAATCTGAAATATTTTTGGATTTAGGTAATACCAGCGTTAAGGGTCCGGGCCAGAAATTTGTTGCTAGCAGCTCGGCCATTTCATTCCATTCGCTGGTGCAACTTTTTGCTTGTTCGATCGATGCTACGTGCACAATGAGGGGATCAAAAAAAGGACGCTCTTTCGTAGAAAAAATTCTTTTGATTCCGGCTTCTGAATCAATTCGCGCGGCTAAACCGTAGACGGTCTCGGTAGGAAACCCAACGACTTCACCATTTTTAAGTCGCGTTGTGGCCTCTTCGATTTGTAATTTGAGTTCAGCGGATAACATGGGATCAACTTAATTAAATGAACTACGTCTGTCTAATCAAATCCATCGGATTTAATTGTTTAAGGGGTCTTAAGCCTCTAAATATTACTACTAAGCAGATTGGAATAAGTAAGGTGCCTAAAAATAGCAGATATTGCGCATCGTACACCGTATGGATATCAAAAAAATAAGTCAGTAGTAATCGCGCTCCAATCAGGCCCAGTAAAACGCCCGCGCCAATTGAAAAACTAAGCAAGACCGCAAACTGAATAAAAATGGCGTTGCGGATTTGTTCTTCGGTCGCACCCAAAATTTGCATCAAGTTCATTTCGGCTAAGCGTTCTCGGATTTGGGTGTTCAACAAAATAATAAAAACAAATAACCCCACCGCTACGGCCAGCCATGCCATCAATTGCAACCCGAGTGACATTTGGTCGATATACTTGAGCGAACTTTGAATGGTGCGGGAAACATCAATTAAAGATACATTTTTAAAATTTTGCACGACCGCTTGCTGAAATTTTTTAATGGCCGCTTTTTCTAGGATTGGGTCGGCGCCTTCTTTTTGCGAGACCGAAGTTAAAAAAACTTGCGGCGCCTCTTCTAGCACTCCATTTGGAAATAAAATAAAAAAGTTGGGTTGAAAACTAGTCCAGCGCACTTTGCGTAGCGAAGTCACTTTGGCTTTCATTTCAATGCCCTGAACATCGAAGGTCATTTCATCGCCCAACACGACGCCCACCCGTTCGGCGTATCTTTCTTCTAATGAAATTTCTGGCAAACCTCCGGAAAAATTATTATGTACCGCCGTGAATTTTCCGGCCGTAACTGATTCAGAAGGTTGAAGTTCATTGCTATAAGTTAGATTAACGCCGCGGTTTCTAAAGCGCGCTTCGGCTTCGGCCTCGCGGGTTTGAAAGCCAGTATCTTGAACGATGCGCTCGTAAGGTTGGTCGTTAATTTTTAAAATACGCGAGCGCACGAGCGGACTTATTTTTAACTCGGTATTCAGTTCTTGTTTGGCCAAGGTTTGTAAGGGCTGAACTTGTTCGGGTTGAATATCAAAAAGAAATATTTGCGGAATACTTGAAGTTTGCTCGGGGCGAATTTCTGATAAGATCGATGATTTGAGGTGCGGCAGTAAGCTTAATACCAGCGTTGCTAAACTCATGGTCGTAAAAACCAGACTGGTTGAAGCCGCACGTCGGGTAAGCCCCCTTAGTGAATAACGAATTAACCAATTGAAGCGCGGTACAATCTTTTCAAGTAAGTGCAGCCCCAGTCGATTTAAAAAGTAAAAAAGAATAATCAGAAAAATAAGTGCACCGACAAAACTTGAAGCAATTTTGATCGAGTGGCTTTGCCAAATCGATAAAATCCAAAATAAAAAAAGTGAAACCGTTACCCAGATATAATAAAATGGGTTCTTTTTAGGCTCAGCTTGAGAATTTTGAAAAAGTTCAAGCGCTTGCAATTCAAATATTTGCAAGATTTGCGGCACGGTCATTAACAAGGGTCCAATAACCCCGACAAATGCAATCAGCAGTAAAGAAAACCAATCAACGGTCAATTGCACTGGCAATTGAAACTGTTCAATAATGAGTTTTTGCAGCAGCGGCAAAATAGCTTTTACAAATAAAATGCAACTAAAGGAAGAAATAATTGCGATGATTAAACTTTGGAATAAATAAACGACTAGGATTTTCTGATCAGTCAAGCCCAAGGTTTTTAAAATGGCGATACTTTTCTTTTTAGTTTGAAAAGTCCATTGTAGCAGGTAGCTGCCGCATAAAAAACACAGACCCAGCGCGACTAGGGCCACTAAACCTAAATAGTCCGAAAAATATTTCAGCACCCGGTTTGAGTCTTGCGCACTATCGGCCACTGATTCAATTTGCACGACGGGGTCTTTAATTACCTTTTCAATATTTTTTTTAGCGACATCAACGGCTTGAGCAAGATCTAATTGGTAATTAAAGGTTTCGGTAAAAGTGCTGCCCGGTTTAATTAATTGCGAAGCCGCTAAAAAATTCTGGTGAATAAGAACTCGCGGCGCAAAGCCCGCTCCGCGAAATAGCCTTGATGGGTCTTCAATGATGGCGCCGGCAAATTCAAAGCGGGTTTCGCCTAGCTCGACAAAATCCCCTAATTTTAATTGCAGCAGCTCTTGCACTTCTGGATCGGTCCAAATTAGTGCCCGCATATTTGAAAAAGGTAGGTTTGATAACTTAAATTGGCCATAGAGCGGAAATTGATCATCAAAAACGCCCACACTTACTAAGCGTGAGTCATCATTGGTACGTAACATTGAAAATAAACTGTAGTAGTGCGTGCTTTTTTTAAAAGTAAATTGCGACTCCCAGGCTTTACGTTCGGTGTCTGAAAAAGAGCGGCGGGCGTTAATGGAAATATCGCCGCCCAAAACAACTTGCGCCTTTTCAGCCGCCTGCGCACTTAAACTTTGTTGAAATATTTGTAAGAAGAAAAAACCAATTAGGCCCAGGGTAAAGTTAAAAATAAGAAAAAATGTAATTTTTCGAAAGCGAGTTAATTCTAGAAAGCTAAGCTTGATAATCTTTTTGAGGGTCACTTAAAGGTCCAAGTATTTTCTAGGCTGCAAATGCAGTGACCCATCTTTCAATACGAACACTTCGTCGCAGCGCTTAGCTAGTTCAAGATCATGGGTAACCAGCACGGTGGTCGTTTTTGTTTTTCGCACTTGATCAAAAAATAGGTTCATCACTTTTTGGCCCGTTTCGCTATCAAGATTACCTGACGGTTCGTCGGCTAACAACAAACTGGGTTGCGTGACTAAGCCACGGGCCAAGGCTAGGCGCTGGCATTCGCCTCCACTCATCTCGGTTGGTTTATGATCGGCGCGAGGGCCTAGGCCCACTTGCTCAAGTCGCTGCATAATGTCGGCATCTTTATACTTACGATTTAAAATTTCTAACGGCAGACTTAAATTTTCAAACGCAGTTAAATGCGAAATAAGGTGAAACTGTTGAAAAACAAAACCAATATTTTCGCCGCGAAATTGCGTCATCTGGGCGCGCGACAGATTTTTAATCGAAGTTTGATTAATAACGATATCACCCTTATCAAATCTATCCAGCCCTGCCACTAAGCTTAAGAAAGTTGATTTACCACTGCCGGAGGCACCTACGACAGCAACAACTTGGCTAGTGCCGACTTCTAATTCTAAGTTTCGTAGAATTGAAAGACTTTCAGTGCCCTGTTTGTAACTTTTAGTGAGGCCAGTAATTTTAAGGCTCATAATTCTTTCTTAAGATATTTATAAATTGTATCTGCCACAATTAAATGACCTTTTTCATTCGGATGAATCGCGTCGGCCTGGTTTAGTGATGGTACACCCGCCACTTTATCTAAAAGAAACGGAGCTAATTTAATATTATATTTTTTCGCTAAGCGTGGAAATATGTCGGAAAAATTTTTAAAATAATCTTTTCCATAATTGGGCGGAACGTGCAGCTGACCTAGAATAACGTTTACTTTATTTTGTTTCGCCCACTCAAGCGCTTGGCCTAAGTTCTTTTCGGTTTCTTCGATTTTTAATCCGCGCAAACCATCGTTACTGCCCATCAGAATAAAAACCACATCGGGTTTTTCTTTTGCAACCCACTTAAGTCGACTTAAAGTCGACGCACTTGTTGACCCACTTGAACCAGAACTGATGACCGTCCAATCTAATTTGTCTTCTTTGAATTTCTTTTGAATGAGTTGGGGAAAAGCGGCTTCTTGAGCAACTCCGTAACCTTCGGTTAATGAATCACCAAGAAAGATGATTTTCTTCGCGAAAACTATTTGAGAAAAAAATAATGTAGTATAAAAAAAGATCCTAAGCATGGCCTAGGATCTTAATATATTTTATTCTATTGAGCAGTTTATTTAAAATTTAACATACGTGGTAAATTAATTAGAATACTCTTAAGAAGAGACTAGTAACGGTTTCCACCGCCGCCGCCGCTTCCGCCGCCGCCATCACGCGAACCACCACCGCCGCCGCCACTGCCGTAGCCGCCGCCATCACGCGAACCGCCACCGCGTGGACGCTCTTCTTGAGGCTTCGCTTCAGAAACACGAACCGGTCGGCCGCCAATTGTTTGGCCGTTCATTTTATTCACTGCTTCATCTGCCAAAGAATCATCTTCTAATTCAACAAATCCGAAACCTTTGCTTCGGCCGGTCATGCGATCCATTACAACGCGCGCTGAGGCCACGTTTCCGAATGATGCGAATGCTTGTTGAAGTTCGTCGTCAGTTACAGAGAATGCTAAATTCCCTACGTACAATTTTTTTGCCATTTCGTTCCTCCGAAGGCTGTTTTTAGTTCTGAACCCCGGAGCTATTCAAGCTTACAGTTCAAGCTTACATCGTATCGGGATCACTCAAAGATTAGGCTGAATTAAAGCCGTCTCTCTAGACAAGTTTTTGTCATAAAGCTGGTCAAAGATCAAGAGGTGGAATCGTATTTTGCCGGGCTTTAGTGGTGATGCGCATGACCATGCAAACCATGGGCGTGGCCGTGAATAATTTCATCCGCCGTCGCTTCACGAATAAGCATTATTTCAACATCAAAAACTAAATCAACGCCCGCCAGCGGATGATTTCCGTCTAATATTACGTGTGTTTCAGAAATCTTAGTCACTTTAACAACTCGCGTTTGAGATTCCATTTGCAGTTGAAGATGGGCGCCCATTTCTAATTTAAGATGAGCAAGTTCTTCTTTAGGAACTTCCATAATCATGTCGGCCCGAAAATCGCCGTACGATTCTTTTGCTAATAATTTAATTTCTTTTCTATCGCCTTCTGCCATTTTAGTTAATTCGGCTTCCAGCGCCGGAAGGATTTGCTGTTTGCCCTCAAGAAAAGGCATGGGTTGATTAGGATCACTTTTATCAAGCACTTCGCCAGTTGAATTTTTCAAAATATAATTGAACGCGATAACGCGTTTTGGATTGGTAGTTGTTGTCTGATTCATTTCGTTTCCTGTCTCTTTGATGAGATGCCTTTCATTCGCATTAGGTAATTAATCTGCTTGAGATCACCTTGACGAAGGTCTAGTCGTAACTTGGAAAAAGTACCAGAACAAGCCAAAAACAAGATAACGAAAGTTTATATACTGTATAAAACAATAGCTATTGAAACGGCTAAGTCTGGTACGTATAATATAGGAATATGTTGGCAACTGCGAACGCCTACACAACAAGCTTCAAGGCCCTAGTCCTTAACGCAAGTTACGAACCTCTTCGTATCATCTCGTGGCAAAAAGCTTTATTGATGTGGTTTCAAGATAAAGTCGAAATTTTAGAATATCATACTGCATTTGCGCGCTCGGTGAATGATGCGTTTAAATTACCAAGTGTTTTAAGATTAAAAACTTATATTAGGCCGAGAAAAATTGATGGCGTCAGGTTCTGTCGTGAAAATGTTTACATTCGCGATAATTACACCTGTCAATATTGCGCTGAAAAATTACCTTACAAAGAGTTAACGATTGATCACGTGGTACCCGCTTCCCACGGCGGACCAAAAACGTGGACCAACATGGTTACCGCTTGTCGCAAGTGCAATCAAACAAAAGCCAATCGCACGCCAGAAAAAGCGAAGATGCCATTATTACGCCCGGCCAAAGCGCCTGCGTGGTTACCGATAATCGAGTACGATACAATTGCGGGTGGCGCGCCAAGTTCGTGGGTTGATTACTTACGATTCAAAACAAATTAATTCATGAGCGTCTTTAATCAAGCTCAAAAAATTTCGGCGGCACAAACAATTGACTTACGTTCGCGTATTTTGCGGCCCGGTCAATCAATCGAACTTTGTCATTACCCAGAAGATAATTTTTCCTCAACTTTTCACTTGGGAATTTCTTCGAGCGGTAAAATTATTTGCAACGGGACGTTTATCCAGCAAGCGCACGAAAAATTAAATTCGGCCGCACTACCTTACCGCCTGCGCGGAATGGCAACGGAACCTATTTATCAAAAGCAGGGATTAGGGTCAGTAATTGTTTATGCCGGCCTTCAAGAATTAGAAGCGCTTGGCAGTGATTTACTGTGGTTTAATGCGCGCACCACTGCCGAAAGTTTTTATACTAAATTAGGCTTTGATTCATTCGCTGAGATCTTTGATATCGCTCTGATCGGGCCCCATAAAATCATGTACAAGTGGTTGAGATAAAGTTAACCTGACAGGCATGATTATATCACTTACGCATAAGCTGCTCGTTAAAGAATTTATCGAGATTGTTTCTGAAACTAACGGTATTTCTTTAAGCGACACTTTGGATTTAATGCTATCGTCTTCGCTAAAAAATAAAAATGTTGAAGCCCACAGCTGGGTGGTTGAATTTCGAAAGTTGCTGAATCAATTTATTACAAACGAAGTTAATTTAGGTACGTTACGAAAACATCCGTTTAATTTAGTGCTTGAAGAATTTTTTCGGCGCTTTCCCTTAAAATATAAAGAAGAACACATCCATTTATCGGGTTCTTTAACCGCGGAATTTATTTGGAATCAACTCAAGCCGCACCTTCAGGGGCCAAACGCAGCCATTTACGAAAAGAAGATTAAAAAGGTTTATGGCGACCAGGCTTGGCCCATTCGCTCGATTGAAGATGTAGATAAATTAATTCGGTTGAAAGAGACCGAAGGGTTTACCACTTATCTACGAATTTTATTTTTGGCCAGTTTAATTTTTATATCGCGCCAGGCGCACGCCGATGCGGCTTACCACATGGCGAATGAACTTTATCACCAGCACAACGTGGGCTCGATTCGTTTGAAGTTTATGTTGAATCGCTCGACATCAACTTTAGATGATAAAATTCCGGGGCTTGATCAAGTGACCTCTGAAGATGTTTTGATGGGGCTTTACGATGGATTTAAAAAGTTTCAAAGTGAACATAAAGATTTTAAATTTATTTTGTCGCCATCTTTTAGAAAAGAAATTACTTACTTTGATGAAAGTAAACACGCCAATCGGCAAGATCATTTTATGCAGCAGATTGATGAAATGCTTTCCTTGATTGATAAGCACCCCGGCTTGGGCGAACATTTACTTGAGGTCGACACCGTTGGTGACGAGCGCGAAATGTACCGTAAAGAGCATTTCATTGAACTGCAACATGGCTTTAGAAAATTACAGTACCGCGGATTTAAAATTAAATCACATCACGGTGAAACCTGGCACACCCTTAAAAAAGGAATTCAGGCCGTCGATAACGCCATGAATATTTGGCACATCGATACGCTTGAGCACGGAATCAGTTTAGGAATTAACCCAAACCTTTATTTTCATAAACTTTACCAGCGCATCATTCGAAATAATATGGCCGGCATGAATGTGCCCAATCACACCACCGACTATAACGAATTGATTGATTTAAGTTGGGCCAGTCACCGCAGCGTTCTACAAAAAATTTTAGCGGGCGAAGTATTAAATGAAAAAGATCGAACTTATTTTTTAAAAGCGAAGTTTCACACCGCGCGCGAGGTTGAACAGTATCAGCATGACGTTTTAAATCGATTGATTCAAAAAGATGTGTCGTTGATTGCCCTGCCCTCTTCAAATAATAAGTTAACCGGAAAATTTGATGATTATAAAGAGCATCCTTTTTCGTGGTGGGAAAAAAAGAATGTGCAGTTAGGCGTGGGCACCGATAATTATATCACTTTAAATACAAATTTCATTCAAGAGATGCTGATCATATTGCTAACGGACCCGATGAACTTAAAAATCACGAAGCTGTTAATGGTGACCACGGGCGAGACACGCAGGCCCTATATTAGTCAGCTGTTATGGAATATGCGGAAAGCGGTGAATTTACATGTCTGATGCTCAGATAATTGATAATCGGCCCCTCTGGAAAAAAGTTTTAAATAAAAAAATGCTAATTATTTTTGTTTTGGGTTTCGCAAGCGGCTTGCCGTTGGTGTTGGTCGGGGCCACGCTTAAGCAGTGGTTAGCTCAAGATAAAATCGATATTAAGACGATCGGATTTTTTAGTTGGGTCGGCTTAGCGTACTCGTTTAAATATTTATGGTCTCCTTTACTTGATCGCTATTTTTCAGAAAAAATCGGACGCCGAAAAACTTGGATGTTACTTTCACAGTGGGGACTAGTGGCCGGCATTTGCATGATGGGCGCACAAAATCCTGTGAATAATTTGGTAACCTTAGCGGGGTGGGCGGTTTTCGTTGCATTTATGAGTGCCACTCAAGATATCGCCATCGATGCGTACCGACGCGAATTTTTGACGAATGAAGAAATTGGATTAGGCTCATCGATGGGTATCTATGGCTACCGTATTGCCATGATGGTTGCCGGTGGCGTAGCTGTTTCTTTCGTTGCCGATTCGGAGGTATTAGGAAATAGAATTTCTTGGAATCAACTTTATTTTATCATGGCCGGCCTTATGGCGCTGTGTTCTTTGGCTACTTTTTTTGTACCCGAACCAGAACGCGACATTGCGCCGCGAACGATTTTAGAAGCCGTGATTGAGCCCTTTATAGAATTTTTTAAGAGACCGGGGGCCTGGGCGATTATTTTATTTGTTTTCTGTTATAAGCTGGGAGATCAAATTGCGCTAAGCTTGTTGACGCCTTTTTATAAAGATATGGGCTACCTAAACGCTGAAATTGGCGTGATCACCAAAACATTTGGTTTATTTTCTTCGTTGGCGGGATTATTCGTTGGGGGTTTAGCTATATTTAAATTTGGAATTAGAAAATGCCTATGGGCTTTCGGAATTTTACAGGGCATTTCAACTGCTTCGTTCGCGCTAGTCGTTTACACGGGCCCGCAGATCTGGTCGCTAGCCACAACGGTTTTATTCGAAGACTTTGCTACCGGAATGGGTACGGCCGCCTTAACCGCTTACATTGCGACAAGCACCAGTCGTAAATTTACCGCGACTCAACTAGCGTTACTAACTAGCGTGGCCACGTTAGGCCGCACCGTTTTTTCAGGATTCAGCGGCGTTTTACAAAATACCGTCGGTTGGGCCAGTTTCTTTTACATCGGCGGCTTATTGTCATTGCCAGGATTAGCGCTGCTTTATTGGCTAGATAAAAAACAACCTCAGGTGGACAAAGCCCGGCTCATACCAAAGAATTAATTAGCGGCCGTCGGTACCGGCGGAGGATTGAGCGAGCACGAATAACCCGGACGCAAGAAACTTTCTTTATCGGTCGAAGCGGGTTTTCTTAATTTAACGCCACTCATATCTTCGGTAAAACCTTGCAAGCACTTGTCTAACTCTTGCAACGGTACCAGCTTGATTTGTTCATTTTCAACTGAGTACGAGGTGAAAACGTAAGTTAAATCATTCTCGCTGCCCGTGCGCCGCGAAAAATCAGATTCAGATTCAACCTTTACGCCCGACTTTAAATCGCGATCAGAGATTAATCCAAACATTTGCAACACCTGCGCTTGCGTGCTTTTTTCAGAAATTTGTTTAAACCAGTAGTTTACGTACTTATGAAAGGGCTGCTTAATTTCTTCGGACAATTGATTAAGGGCTTCGGCCATTACGAATTGGCCTTTGACGGTTTTTTCAAAAGACATTTCGTGTGAAAATTTAAATATGACTCCGCGTTCCGCCAAATAACTTAAGAAACCATTTTGAAATTGTAACCGGGGTACACGGACGCGCTCGGGCATTTTTTGTAAGGCTAAGCCGAATTGCTCGACGCTAGGAAATTCGTAATCTGTTTTTACTAATTCTCGGCCTAGATATTCGGCAATAGAGCCCTTGCATGGAATGCGTGAAGTTATTTGCACCCTGCCGCGACTTTCAATTTTTACAAATTGCACTGAAATCGTCATGGCGCCGTCTAAATCTTTTTGCAATTGAATCTGCGCCGTATCACCGCGTTTAATTTCTAAAATATGAAATTTCGTTAAATATTCGGGATGCTTTCGAAATTCTGCTAGGTAAACCGAAAGTTTTTCGGCCCATAAAGGCTCATCTACTTCGCGACATTTGGCATCGATTTCAGTTTTTTCGTGTTCACGCGTAGTGGCTTCGGGAATATGAAATAAAATATTATTTTGTGCGGCCATTCCTAGAACCTGTTGAATTTCAGAATTTTTATAAACTTGATTCACCGATGAAGGCAGGCGCACTTGAGTTGAAAAACAGCCACTAAAAAAACTAATTACAAAGCTTACTAACGAAATACAAAATAATGCACGGAACGCCATCCTAGCCTCCAGATATTGATTCAATCTCACTATTTAATTGTACGGGAATCTTTTAAAAAAATCTTTTTTTTAGTGAAGCGATTCTGCAAATCGGACCTTCAATTTTCAAGGCCAAATAAGTTAGACAAAAGTCGGGGCGGTTGCTCCCCGACTTTTCTTAGAATTTAGTAACCAGTGATCCAAGTGATAAGACAGTTCTGACCATCGCTCATTAATGTGTAAACAGTTTTGGTCAGAGGGCCGACCACACGGTTACCATTGGCCGGCATGAAGCCAATAGGTAAGCTTCCAGTACCTGCACCAGAGAAACAAGTTATTCCCACTGTAGATGTACCCGCAGCATTGACCACTAACATATAGGCTCCACCCGGTTTCATATTATGAATAGCAACACTTGTTGGCGTCGTTGGTGACCAGCGCATAATGTTACCCAAATTGGTATCAAAGGTAATTGAAACATCCGTTGTTGATGTTTGCACCGCTGACCAAGCTTGACCACTTATCTGCACGCCACCCGTAGTATCAACTGTTAAGCGCGTTGTTCCGTTTGTTTTGACCGTTACTAATTGAGCATCATTAGTGCCAATACTTGCGGTCGCGCCGAAACTGTTACCACCATTAACAAAACCAAAACCAGAAATATCACTAGATGCTAAAGATCTAAAACCAGCTGTCGTCGCTCCGCCCGAAACGGGTCCCGCTAAAACTGTATTCGCTGCCTGCGTACCTAAGCCCGTTGTCACATCTGAAGAAGTGAGTGCCGATCCCGACGTTACACGACCTTTAGCATCGAACGTGATACGTGGAGATGTTCCGGCCGTCGCCACGGATGACAATGTAAATGTTCCGGCGTTGTTAATTGTTCCGTCGCCAGACATTGATATTGCCGTCGATAAATTCGAAGCGTTACCAACGAAGATGTTACCCGATGCTAAGGCCGTCGTTGCTGGAGTGTAACCTAAACCAGTTGTTACGTCTGTTGAAGAAAGTGTCGATCCCGAAGTAACTAAACCTTTTACGTTAAATGTAACTTTTGGAAATGTACCTGCCGTTGCTACGGTATTGAATGCTAAGATTCCTGCGTTATTTATTGTAGCATCGCCAGATAAAACCATACCCTGTGCAATGTTCGATGCATTACCCACAAAGATA
>JACMNA010000070.1 GCA_014378765.1 Bdellovibrio sp.
TAACACTTCAAAAATTCACTTAGGCTCTGAAATATTATTAGTTGAAGCAATTGAAGCGGCAACGACTAAAAAAATTGCCGATGCGGGCAACGTGACGGGACCATTAGTTTACATTGGATTAGCAAATGAAGAATTAACGGCCGAGCAAAAAGCGGCCGCTAGCGGTAAAGTGGCCTTAATCGATCGCGGCGTGGTTGATTTTAACACTAAAGTAAAACGCGCTTTCGAAGCAGGCGCTATCGGAGTTGTCGTTGCTAATAATAAGCCGGGTTCCCCATTAGGCATGGGCACAAAAGATAATTTTCCTATTCCGGCCATTATGATTGGTTTAGATGCCGGCGTAAAAGTAAAAGCAGCCTTAGAAGCCAAGCTTGAAGTCAGTATTGAGTTTTTAGCACCTGAGAAAATGGAAAAGCCAGAACTCATCGACACGTTGACTGGGTTTACGTCAAAAGGACCGCGTTCAATTGACGGTTTCATTAAACCGGAAATTTCGGCCCCTGGTTCAAATGTTATTTCGGCTAAAATGGGTGGCGGTAATAAGGCCGTGCAAATGTCGGGAACTTCGATGGCGGCTCCGCACGTGGCAGGTGTAATGGCTTTATTGAAGCAAGCGCAACCAACGCTAACGGCCGAAGAATTAAAATCGATTGCGATGGGGACTGCCAAGACGATTGGTGAAAATGGACAACGTTATTCTATTACTTTGCAAGGTTCAGGACGTATTCAAGCCGACAAAGCTGCGTTTAGCAAAATTGTTATCGCGGAACCTTCGCTTTCATTAGGTGAAATTGCGGTTGAATCACGTAAATCATTGCGTCGTACTTTGAATGTAAAAAATATTTCTAAAGAAGACCTTGAATTAAGCGTTGTATTTGATGGCAATGGTTACATAACAATGAAAAGTGATAGCGCCGTCACGCTAAAGGCCGGCGAGTCAAAGTCACTCAACTTAACTTTAACTTTAGACGCCGCTACGATGAAAGAAGATTTCATTCGCGAAATGGACGGCTGGGTTAAATTTATGAAAGGCGAAGAAGAAGTTTACCGTGTTCCGGTGTTAGCAATTGCGCATAAACTTTCTTCGACTAACGCTAGTGACTTAGTAGTTTATGCGACTTCAGCTTTAGATGCTGACGGCGCGATGGCGGAATTAACTTTAACCAATGCTAACCAAAATAAAGGTGAAGTGCTTTTATTTAATATGATTGGGCAAGATTCACGAAAACCAAACCCAGGTAATTTTTTAACGGGTGACTGTGATATTCAACAAGCCGGTTATCGCATAGTGAATCGCAAAAATGAAAGTGGCGTTAGCGAAGAAATTTTGCAAGTGGCCGTTAAAACGTATAAACCTATGACCACTTGGACAACTTGTGACATTAGTTTATTGATCGATACAAATGCCGATGGTTTAGCTGAGCAAGAACTATTGGGTTCAATTTTGACTAGCATTCCCGGCCAAAAATCAGAAGAATTTGCCAGTACGCTGTTAGATGCAACTAAGGCGCGTGCCATTCGTAAAGCATACGAAGCCGAAGTAGCTAAAGTAAAAGATGATCATGAAAAAGTAAAAAACTTAACGGATGCTTTAAAATATGATGATTCAATCGTTGATCAGCAAAACATGAAAATTTACAACAACTCGACCGTTGTCATCATCGAAGCGGCCGTTAGTAAATTGGCTCGCACCGCGGAAGGAAACTTAGCATTCAAATTAGTATCAAGCCACAACGAGCAAAGTTCAGTGCAGATGGATGACTTTTTTGCTGATACCTTTAAGACTGATCGTCAGCTTTCTTTGAAAGCGGCTGATCAATCATTCTTTGATCTGCCGGAGGTTGTGGTTTTAGTCGGTGGCCAAACGAAGAAGATCGAATTGACGAAGGGTGCTGGTACTGATGACCTTTTGGTGCTTATGCCAAATAACAAGTTTTCAACCTCTGATCTTTTAATCGATTCTCAAGCCCAGCTGCTGCAGCCTCGTTACCAGTCGCCCTCTGCGCTAGCTGTCAAACGATAAGCTTTTAAAACTCATTCTACTTAGGTTCAAACCACTAGTTAATTCGACTAGTGGTTTGACAATCCAGTCAAATTTTCCTGTCAATTTTATTTAATTAGAAATTTAAGTAAAAAGCCTCTATCGTGTTTTTTCGAGGTAAATTATGACATATTCAAAGCACTTGTTTTCGATGGTTTTTGCTCTTTCATTAACGGCTTCAGTGGCCTTGGCTAAGCAAAATCCGAACTCTTCAATCGAGTTTATTAATCAATGTTTAGCTGCACCTAACTGTGAACTAAATTTGTTTGCTGAAGTTTCTAAAACGTACCGTCCTTCCGGCGAAGAAACCGAATTGCGCGATTACGTTTTAGCAATTAAAAATCAAGCCGAAAAAATGATTTGGAAAAAACAATTAGAAACGTTTCAAGATAAAATTGGTAATATTTTAATACGACTTCCGGCTACGGGAAAATTTGTTGGTAAAAATGCAAATTATTTTTCACTGCAATCGCACATGGATATGGTTTTGGCTTACGCCGATGCGAAACCAGGAGAAGACATTAAGCCCTATTTCAAGGACGGGGTTCGAATCGAAGTAAAAGATGGCTGGTTGCAATCTGTTGGAAATAAAACTTCATTAGGAGCAGATAACGGTATTGGCGTCGCGATGGAGTTGCGTTACTTAATTGATCCGAAGATTGATCATCCACCGCTTGAATTAATTTTTACCGTGCAAGAAGAGACCGGTCTGCTTGGCGCTTTTGGTTCAGAACTGCCAATCCTCAGTAAAAAAATGCTTTGCTTAGACGGCATGACGCCTGAGCCAGGCTTCATCATTGCTGGCGCTCAAGGCGCTTCAGGAAACGAAATTAAAGGCACCGTAACTGATTTAGTTCAGGCAGATTCTGACAATACGATGACCGTGCAGGTCACTGTGACCCAATTAGCGGGAGGACATTCGGGCGGTGATATCCACCGAAATCGACTTAATGCCATCAAGGCTTTTGGCAGCTTAATAAAATTTCTTTCAAGCAAGGTGGGCGAGGTCAGCGTAAAAACTTTAGTTGCAGGCGATGTGGGCGTTTTAAATAAAATTCCAAACTTATTTCAAGCTGAGTTAGTCATACCTAAGTCAAAAGTAACTCAAGATCTTAACTATCAAATTGAAACTTATCTTAAGACCTTAATCATGCAAAACCCAGACGATGGAGCTAAAGGTAAAATTACCGTTTCTATTATCACGAATGCGCAGCAAAAAACTTTAACGAATCATGCTGGGTTTACGCAATTTCTAGTTGATAGCATTGAAAATGCATCTAATGGCGTATTAGATACTGACCCCGCTTATTTTAATGGTGTATTTACTTCGAGCAATTTATCTTTTATGAAAATCAGCCAAAACCAAACGGGACAAACCGATTTTTTAATGGGCTTTTTAACTCGTAGTTTTAGGGCTGACCGAATTACTTACTTCGCAAATTCAATCACGACTTTATTTGCCAGTAATCGCGTGTTTTATAGTCCGCTCGTAACTAAAAAAATGGAAGTGCCGCCTTGGATGGAGCCTGATTCATCTGAATTATTGAATGAAACTTTAACCCAAACGGGGCTTTTTACGAAAAAGTTTTATTTAGCCGGGGGCTTAGAGCCTTCAGCTTTCAAAGGTAAAATTAAAGATTTGCAAGTAATTGCCCTAGGACCTTTTAATCAGTTGGCCCACAGTGTAAATGAAAAATTAAAAGTCGATAGCGTAGAGCCCACAGCCCAAGGTATTCGTAAAATTCTATCTAATCAGAGACGATAGTTTTGTTTATTCTTTAAAAAAGTTCTTTTGAAGTTTGCTGCAAGGCTTTTACAAAAGAATTCACCACCGGTAATAAAGAAATATTTTTACGAGAGATCAATTTGATCTCTCGTTTTATATTCGGCAGCATCAAGTGAATTGATTTTTTTGGCGCCCCCATTGTTAGCGCTACGCCTAGTGGTACTAAGCCGTGGCCGAAACCAGCTTGTACCATTTGTACGATGGCCGCGAAAGATTCGACGTACGTTAATTTAAAATTTTTCAGTTTAGGATGTTTGATAATATCGGCGCCGACCAATTTCCAGGTCGCTGAGTTTTGCTCGATTGTAATCAGCGTATCGGATTCGCTATCAGCCTCAAACCGGTTTGAAAGTAAAACCATGGGTTCTTGTGAAATTACGTCATAGGCTAGCTGACTTTCAGTGTGTGGGCTTATGCAGAGGCCAAGATGGTAGCGACCCAGCTTTATGTTTTCCTCGACCAAGGTGCTGCGGTGAACGTGGATGTCTAAAGAAATGTTCTTTTCTTTTTTGGCGGCCAAGCGAATCAACCGGGGCCCCCACGACGAGGCGATTGAATCTGAAATGCCGATCGAAAAGTGATTCATGCCCTCTTCCACTTGCAGATGTTTTAAGTTTTTTAGCTCCGAGATCAGTGGACGTGCCTTATCTAGTAGCGAAAGTCCCCTGGGAGTTAAACGAACTCGCCTTCCGTCGGGCTCAATCACATCGAAATTCACTTCGTTCGCTAAACTTTGTATCCGTTTGCTAACGGCGGATTGGGTCAGTCGAAGTTGAGCGGCGGCCTCACTTATAGTTCCGGTGCGCTCTAACGCAAGTAGTGCTTCAAGACCTTCGACCATGACTCCTCCATATATTCCTGATACTACTACATTATATTCCAATTATTCAATTTTTTCTTGAATAGAAGTGGACCATTCTTATGAAGAACCAGGTACTGAAATTATAATGCGCTTTTAGCGAGAGGAAGACCCACGTGGCACAGATCGAAACAACTCCGGAAATGGTCCGTTTAGTATACGCAACAACCCGAACCAAAATTGATGTCATTCGTAAAAGATTAAATCGAGAGTTAACGTTGGCAGAGAAAATTGTTTATGGGCATTTAGCCGACCCGCAAAATCAAGAACTGGTGCGCGGAAAAAGTTTTTTACTTCTGCATCCTGACCGCGTGGCGATGCAAGATGCGACGGCGCAAATGGCGATTTTGCAGTTCATGCTGGCGGGTAAATCTGAGGCCGCGGTTCCTTCAACGGTTCACTGTGATCATTTGATTCAAGCGCACTTGGGTAAAGCCAAAGACATGGTGGCCTCGAACATGTCTAATAAAGAAGTTTTTGATTTCTTAGCGACGGCTTCTTCAAAATACAATATTGGTTTCTGGAAGCCCGGCGCTGGAATCATTCACCAAGTTATTTTAGAAAATTACGCTTTTCCGGGCGGACTTATGATCGGTACCGATTCGCACACGCCGAATGCGGGCGGCTTAGGAATGTGCGCCATCGGAGTCGGTGGCTCTGACGCCAGCGACGTGATGGTGGGACTACCGTGGGAAGTTAAAAATCCAAAACTAATTGGCGTCCACTTAAAAGGAAAAATGAACGGGTGGACTTCGGCAAAAGATGTAATCTTGAAACTTTGCGGTATGCTCACCGTTAAAGGTGGAACTGATAAAATAGTTGAGTACTTTGGCGAAGGAGCTACCACTATTTCTTGTACTGGCAAAGCGACAATTACAAATATGGGCGCTGAACTAGGTGCCACGTGTTCGGTCTTTCCTTACGATTATAAAATGGCGGCTTACTTAGCGGCGACCAACCGCAAAGAGTTGTCGGAAATTGCAGACGCCAACCGAGATATTTTAACGGCCGATAAAGACGTCGCCTTGAATCCAGCAAAATATTTTGATGAAATATATGAGATTGATTTAACTACGCTTGAACCACATTTAGTTGGTCCGCACACTCCCGATTTAGCCAGACCGATTTCTAAAATTGCCGAAGAAGCCTTAGCTAATAATTGGCCGACAAAATTATCGTCAGCGCTGATTGGATCGTGCACGAATTCTTCTTACGAAGATATCGGCCGCTCGGCCGACGTCGCTCAGCAGGCCATTGCGATTGGGGCAAAGATGCATCAACCTTTTTTGGTCTCACCCGGATCAGCCCAGGTTTATAATACGGTTTCAAGAGACGGAATGATGAAAACGTTCGAGAGCGTTGGTGCCACGGTGCTAGCGAATGCGTGTGGCCCTTGCATCGGACAGTGGAAGCGTGACGATGTTAAGTCGGGCGATAAAAATACGATTCTAACTTCGTTTAACCGAAACTTCCGGGGTCGCAACGACGCCAACATAGAAACTTTGGCCTTCATCGGCTCACCAGAAATCGTAATGGCTTTAGGATTGGCGGGGCGAATCGATTTTAATCCGCTGACCGACGAATTAGTTGGGCCGTTAGGTAAAGTAAAATTGAAACCACCTTTCGCGTCCGAGTTACCCGAAAAAGGTTACGTGGCCGACTTAGAAGGTTACCAAAAACCTGAAGGTGAAAAAACCGTCGTAGCGGTAAGCCCCGTATCAGATCGCTTGCAGTTATTAAAACCATTTACAAAATGGGATGGATTAGATTTCATCGACCACTTAGTTTTAGCGAAAGCCAAAGGCAAGTGCACGACCGATCATATTTCTCCGGGCGGAAAGTGGCTGAACTACCGAGGCCATTTGGATAATATTTCTAACAACCTGTTACTAGGGGCCGACAACGCATTTATTCCCGGCGAAATCGGAAAAGGCAACAACCAGTTAACCGGCCAGAAAAAAGAATTCGCGCAAATAGCCCGCGAATATCAAAAAGCCGGAAAGTCGTGGATGATCGTCGGCGACGAAAACTACGGCGAAGGCTCATCACGCGAACACGCGGCGATGTCACCACGCTACTTAGGTTGCACGGCGGTCATCGTTAAATCATTCGCGCGTATTCACGAAACAAACTTAAAGAAACAAGGCGTATTAGCGCTGCACTTCGTTCTGCCGGCGGATTATGAAAAGATTCAAGAGAAAGATTTACTATCAATCACCGGATTGCAAGCGCTGGAGCCAGGCAAGAATTTATTTTTAATGGCGAAGCACGCGGATGGTACGACGGACATGATCGAAGTGAAGCATACTTACAATGCGGAACAGATAAAGTGGTTTCGTGCGGGGTCGGCGTTGAATTTAATTCGCGGGGTTTAGGTTTTTATGCTTAGGAAATTTTGATTTAAAAAATAGGACCATGAGGTCCTATTTTTTTGTATCCACAGTGTTCTTTGGAGTCGACTTTGTGGGGGAGGGTTCAGATTTTTCATCTTTTTTCGTTTTTAATTTTTCATCTAAATAAGAATAATTAAATGGTTTTTCAGGATCGATTTTTCGACCTTTTCTGACTGCTACACCAACGCGAAGGCAAATCGGATTTACAATTTTTGTATTATAACCTCGATAGTGGTCAATTATTTCAAGACACTTTGCTGGTTCGACTGGACATGGCTGCAACTTTTTTGCCGCGTCAACTCGAGCCGCCATTTTTTGCGTGATGCCTTCATTAAAATCTGGATTAAACGAATTACAATTAATTGATTCATCCCAGCCTGATGTTACATAATTTTTCAAAGAAAAATTTTGCTTG
Organism: Bdellovibrio sp.; assembly: GCA_014378765.1. Taxonomy (GTDB): domain Bacteria; phylum Bdellovibrionota; class Bdellovibrionia; order Bdellovibrionales; family Bdellovibrionaceae; genus Pseudobdellovibrio. Next base: position 7,495 of record JACMNA010000070.1, read on the forward strand.
GGATTAAGCTCCCACTTGCCTTTATCGTTACATTGTAAATAGGAATTAGGTTCACAAAGCGTTTTGGCTTCTTTGGCAGTGCGTACGCAAATCTTTTCCCAAAAACTTTGGCCGTCAAAGTTAGCCACCATGTCGGCGTATGACTTAACACCAGTAGAACGTAAGCCATAATAATTTCTTTCGAAGTAGGCACTGTCGATCGTGCCTACTTTTTTGCGATCTGTTTCATCTTCACGAATTTGATTATTCTTGTAAATGTAAAGTCCCTCATTGAAAAAGTGACCTAACTTATCGGTTCCAACTTGGTGACCATTCACGTTGATCACAGACCCTAGGCCAAATGTTCTTAAAAGGGTACTGGCTTGTTTCGTATTGTAAATTGATTCATCGAATGAGATTTTTCTGCGATAATCTTGAGGAAGATCTTCTGCAAAACCTTCAAGGTACCCTCGGTCATCTCGGCGGTTGGCTAGCTGGGTAGCAAGTTCTTTATAAACTTCGAATTTTGATTGAAGTCGTTTCTTCGGGTCGGGCGAATTGCATCGCTCGTTAAAATAAGAACTATTGAACACTTTAATTGCTGCTTCAATTCGCTTGTTAATTTCGGCATCAATAATTTTTAGCGAATCTTTTGGAACTTCTGATCGTTTAGTAAATTGATCAACTTCGTAGGCTGACGACGCGGTAGTAAATATAAGAATAATCGTCATAATTTTAAGAGCCGTCGTCATAGCTAACTAATCGGCTTTTAATCGCACATTCTATTTTGACTTTGGTCTAGTTTGGATTTTAAGCTAGGGCGTGAAGTGAGGTTTAAATGACGAAATTATTTTTTATATTATGTTTATCTTTCGCATCAATGGCGCAAGCCAGGTTGGCCGGTGAATGGACCGGGTGGGGCAACTGGACTTTCAAAGGTGAGCCGCCCGGCACCGATTGCCCGACGATGCAGATGAAGTGGTCAGAATCTGCTGATAGAGTTTCGGTTGATGGTGGGTTATTTGATTGTGGCGTAGTGGCCATGCACTTGGGTGAAACCGCTTGGAAAATCAGTAACGGTCATTTATTTGATGAAACGGGTAAAAATGTCGGCACTTACGATGGGGCTAATTTAAGTGTGTATATGCCAAGTCCGAATGAAAAAACGACGATTCAAATTATTGTTAAGCGCGAAGCAAATCATATTGATTACCAAGAAGTTTGGTTTAATCAGTTTGAAAAAGTTTATGTGATTACCGGCCGACTTTTTACTTCGGGCGAATAGGGTTAATCAGCGACGGGCCACAAGTACGTGGTTTGCATCGATTTTGAATCAAAGACTTCGTAGATTTCGATGACCGGGCCCTTTTTTGTTAATTTATTCTCGGTAATGTAGTCTGCCGCCTTTGGATAAACCTTGAGTGGTCCAATGCCTGGCGCGCCGTCAAAGAGGGCTATCACGGCCTTTGTTTTTGCAATCACATCGGTTTTAAACTCTGCGGGAAATTCTGATTTAATTTTTGCTAAAGTTTGAATTTCATTGGCATCGAGGGGGTCGATTAGGCAACCGCCGCGTGATTTGAGGCGACCTTCTTCGACGACGCCGGGGTCATCGAAGTATTCGCCGAAACTGAGTCGGCACTTGAGGCCTTTACTGCGTGACCATTTTTCAACTTCTTCGATGGCGCTGACGATTTTATGGTAGGCGCCTACATGATCTTTATAAATGACAGTGTAGGGCCCGCGTTGATCGGTGCCGATGGTGACGCTTTTAAATGCGCCCGTGTATTGAAAAAGATAAAGAGCGAAGATCAGCATGCCGACGGCAATCGCGAAGATGGTATGTTTAATCATGACTTAATCCATTTAATTGAACAGCCCATTGAAGGAGTCTGCGGGCGTGATATTTTTTTGTTTTGCGAAAGTTCTAAGGCGGCTTCATAAAGTTCGCGCGTTTTTACTTGGGTTTCGTCTTTCCAAGAATCATCTAGTCTTCCGCGGTAAGCTAGCTTGGTATTGTGATCGTATAAAAAATAGTCGGGCGTGCAGATGGCGCCAATGGTTTTGGCGACAGCCTGTGATTGATCGTGCAAATAGTAGAAAGGATATTTTTTTACTTCGGCGCGTTTTTTTAAATTAGCAAAGCTATCTTCGGGGTAGCTTACTTCGTCGTTAGAACAAATTGCTACCATATTGATATTTAAATTTTTTAAATCGTGACCAAGCGTGATTAGCCGGTCTTCGATGGCTTTTACGTAAGGACAGTGATTACAAATAAATAAAATTAAAAGTGGGTTTTGGTTTTGAAAATTCGCCAACTGATAAGTCTTGCCGTCGACGGCGGGTAATTTAAAGTCGGGGCAGGCTTGGCCAAATTCAATTTTTTCTGGGGTGTAGACAGGCATAAAAACTCCTAAAGTTCAGACCAAA
>JACMNA010000071.1 GCA_014378765.1 Bdellovibrio sp.
GGCTCGTCGGCCAAGATAATTTTAGGTTTTTTAAGCAAAGCGCGCGCTACGGCCACACGCTGTTGCTGCCCGACCGAAAGCTGCGCCACCGGGCGATGCAGGAAGGGCGCTAAACCTAAACGAGAAATTAAATGATCGCGCTCTTTGGTGTCGACGCCTTCTTTTTGAAATAAAAAAGGCAATTCAATATTTTCTAAAACCGACAGGTAAGGAATTAAATTAAAACTTTGAAAAATATAACCGATTGTTGCCGCCCGAAAATGATCAAGCCCGGTTAAGTTTAGATGCGATAAGTTTTTTTCGTCGATGACGAGGTCGCCAGACTGCGGTTGTAAGATACCGGCAATCATTTCTAATAAAGTCGTTTTACCCGAGCCACTTGGGCCAAATACAAAGACGATTTCGCCCTTATTTACCTGCAGCTGGGCGATATCTAAAATATTTGTCTGCTCGTAAGCAAATTTAATGTTACGAAGCTGAATCGCCACTGGCATTATTTTTTCAATTCAATTTTGGTGCTTTGAGTGACCTGAACTGATTTTTGCAAATCATCAATAATGAGTGCTAAATCAATGTCTTTAATTTTCGGAAAATTTTCTTGGATATTAAGCCCAAGTTGCGTACCAAGCGGAGACTTTTCGCAAGCCACTTTAAAAACCGCATGCACACTTGAATGGTTTTTACCCTTTATTTGTTTAACTTCGATGACGTCTTTGCTGATTACGCATTTTAAAGCCGCATTAAATTGTACCATCTTAGAAATATTTTTTTCTAAGTTATCAAGCGCAGCTTGTTGTCTTTTTTTATCACTATCTTTTTTGGCCTCATACTCGAAGCCAAAGATAGATTCGCTTGGAACTTCAATATCGATTTCGCCACTTTTTTCCTGAAATGCAATGGCCATCTCGGCTGATCCGTGCTTGTGGGCCGTGTGTTCACGATGCTGCGCCATTGACTGCCTAGTAAAAACTAAAATGAGCGTAATGATAATTTTCATAAAACCTCCTCTACTTATTTATAATCTTCGACAACATCGCCATCGAGTTCGAATGAAACTTCTCCGTATTGCGAGCGCTTCGTTGCAATTTTAAAATCTCCGTAAACCCAAATCGGCACGCCCGACCGGCCTTCAACCCCTTTTCGCATTTTCACATAGACCATTTGATTAGGGGGTGGTGGTGGAACGTGAATACAAGCTTGCGGCGTTGGAACTAGTAAAAACTCTGTCACTAAGGCTTGGTTATCTTCAAGCGGCACCATGAAACCCGGAATTTTCACTCGCTTGCCTTCGATTTGTTTAAGTTCCGTGGTAGCGACGTTTCCGATATAATCCATTTGGTTCAGTAAACGCCAGTCAACTTCGATTCCGGCGCCGCCCCCGGCCCCGCGAATAAAATAAACGCCTGCACCAACGGCAGCAGAAAAAACTAGAATAGCGACTAAAATCCATTTCATCATAATAAAACATAGGATATGCTCATCCACTGTATGAGTAAATATCAAAGCGTACGCGGCACAAGAGATTTATTACCCGAGCTTAAGAAAAGCTTCCGTCAAATCGACGAGATTGCCTATAAAACGGCATTGAATTATGGCTTCAGTGAAATTGAAACTCCGATTTTTGAATTCTCAGATGTGTTTCACCGCTCGCTTGGCGAAACTTCTGATGCCGTTAGTAAAGAGACCTATACTTTTACCGATCGTGGTGGCGATTCAATCACCCTGCGTCCCGAAGGTACGGCAGGCGTAGTGCGATCTTTCGTGAGTGAAGGATTAGCGCAACATGTTCCGCTGAAGCTTTATTATTACGGGCCCATGTTTCGTTATGAGCGCCCGCAAAAAGGTCGCTACCGTCAATTTTACCAATTTGGCGTAGAGATTTTAGGTCTTGAATCGGCTTTGGCCGACGTTGAATGTTTAGATTTAGCGTGGACGATTATCAAAAATTTAAAATTATCTGAGCGATGCGAGTTAGAAATTAATACTTTAGGCGACGTCGAATCGCGTAATGGATACCGCCAAGCTTTGGTTGAGTACTTAACACCCTTTAAGAGTCAGCTGTCTGAGGATTCACAAGTGCGGTTAGAAAAAAATCCGCTTAGAATTTTAGACTCGAAAGATGAAGGCGATAAAAAAATTGTGGCCACTGCGCCATTAATGGAAAATTTCTTAAACGAAACTTCGAAAAAATTTTTTAGCGACGTGTTAGAGGGATTAAAAAAATTAAATATTCCTTTCAAAACAAATCCTAAGCTCGTGCGTGGACTTGATTACTACTGCCACACCGTTTTTGAATTCACGACGACCGAACTAGGTGCTCAAGGGGCTATTCTTTCGGGCGGTCGCTACGACGGGCTAGTGGAGATGCTGGGCGGACCAAAGACGGCGGGAGTTGGCTGGGCCGCAGGCGTTGACCGGTTGGCTGACCTTTGCGCCGCCACGCTTGAAAAAGAAAAGCGCGCTCCGGTGTCACTTATTGCGAATGGTGAAAATGCATTAAAAGAAGCGGTCGTTTTAGCCAGCGAGCTTCGAAATAAAAATCATTACTGCGAAGTTTTCTTAACGGGAAATTTTAAAAAGAAATTAGAAAAAGCTAATAAGTTTGGAACCGAAAAAGCGATTCTGATTTTTGATCAGGCTGATGGCTCACTAGAATATAAAGTAAAGTATTTCACGACCGGCGAAGAAAAAGTTATTTCCCGCGCCGAAGCCCTTAAATTATAATACTAACTACCGACGACCCACGCGAACACTTTCGCCGCGTTTCCAACCGAACACCGTTTGCGATTGCGTTCGGGTCCAGTAAAAGATCGCGATAATACCAACCAGTAACATGGCGACACTGAGCCACTGCCCGCGCGTTAGACCTAAAGCTTGAAAACCAATTTGAATATCAGGCATACGAAATTGCTCGTTAATGATTCGCGCAATCGCGTACGTAATAATAAAACTTCCGGCAATAAACCCCGGGCGTCTTGATTTGCGCGCTAAGAAAAATAAAATACAAAATGTAATCAGACCTTCACTTAAAGCGGCGTATAATTGCGAGGGGTGGCGCGGGTCTAAGATGGGCGCGATGGCCGCTTTCACCGCGTCGTTACCATTCTGAATTTCGTGAATGACTTTGTAAAGTACCCCGTAAACGCCGTCACGCGACGTCGGACTTGTGCGATAGGTAGAAAGCATTTCGCTCCAACGCGAACCTTGCACTCCCAATTTTTCAACCACCGGCGTTAGCTGGCTCAGCCGATCAAATTCGTACGTGGGCCAATTTAAAATATCCGATGGAAATTTAACGGCTAACGGAAAATCAGCGGGCGCCGTTCTTCCGACTAGTTCACCATTGATAAAATTAGCGAGGCGACCAAAAAAAGACCCAATGGGCCCCGTGATCGCCGCTAAATCTAAAAGATAAACGTAATTTAAACCCATTTTTCGCGCGTATAAAAAACACGCGATGACAATTCCAATAATTCCGCCGTGGCTAGCCATACCGCCTTCATTCACCGCAAGCACTCCCCAAAACGGAAACGCAGAACGAAAGCTAATAAATAAAGTGGGATCATAGAAAAGACAGTAACCCAATCGGCCACCGACCAGTGTGCCAATTGCCGCGTAAGTAATAAAATCACCAACCATGGCTCGGGTTAATCCCGCACGCTGACGCTCTGCAAGCCAGCAGATAAGGTAGTAAGCGCAAATAAATCCCAGCATGTAAGAAAATCCGTACCAGCGAAAACCAAATTCAGTTCCCCAAAGAGATGTTTCGGGAAACTTAAATATAAACGGGCTAAGATCATGAACCATAATGACTCCAATTTGTATTTTCAGATTTATCTTCGCTTGAGGATACGGCTTGGTCAATGCTACAAATGATGACCTATGAGCACAAAAACGAATAGCAAAAATAAAGTCTCCGAAATATTTGACTCGGCCATGTGGACAGAAATACCTGGATTCGAATTCACCGACATCACCTATCACCGGGCTAAAAACCAAGGCACGGTTCGAATTGCCCTTAACAGACCTGAAGTGCGCAATGCTTTTCGCCCTAAAACCGTTGATGAACTTTCAATTGCGCTAGAGCATGCGCGCATTTCTGCGGACGTGGGAGTTATTTTATTAACTGGTAATGGCCCTTCACCGAAAGATGGCGGCTGGGCCTTTTGCTCGGGCGGCGATCAACGCATCCGCGGTAAAGATGGATATAAATATGAAGGGGCCGATAACAATGGCACGGGCCTCAGCGAAAAAAATAAAGTCGACCTTGCAAAGTTAGGGCGCCTGCATATTTTAGAAGTGCAAAGACAAATTCGTTTTATGCCTAAAGTTGTGATGGCCGTTGTGCCTGGCTGGGCGGTTGGCGGCGGACATTCGCTACACGTCATATGCGATTTAACCCTTGCTTCAAAAGAGCACGCCATTTTTAAACAAACTGATCTCGACGTAGCCAGTTTCGATTCAGGTTATGGTTCAGCTTACCTTGCGCGCCAAGTGGGTCAGAAAAAAGCCCGCGAAATTTTTTTCTTGGGCCGCGATTACGATGCACAGACGGCATTTGATATGGGCATGGTCAACGAAGTCGTCACTCACAAAGATTTAGAAAAAGTAGCGCTCGAGTGGGCCGCCGAGATGAATAAAAAATCACCGACCGCCATGCGAATGCTTAAATTCGGTTTTAATATGATCGATGATGGACTTGTGGGTCAGCAACTTTTTGCGGGTGAAGCTACCCGTTTAGCTTACGGCACGGCCGAAGCTGAAGAGGGTCGCAATTCATTCGTGGAAAAAAGAGAAAAAGATTTTAAAAAATTTCCTTGGCACTATTAAATGTAGCGCCTCCGAGCGCTATTAAATGTAGCGCCTCTGGGCGCTATTAAAACCAGCGCCTCTGGGCGCTATTTAAGCCAGCGCCTCCGACAAAAACTATTTAAGTTCAAAGTACTTGATGATTTGTGATTTTGATAATTGTTTGACGACGCCCACTGAGTCGGGATTTTCAAAAATTTTATTCATCCAGTAAGCAATGCGAATTCCGCCCGTTACTAATTGCTTTCGGGTAATCGCGATTGCTTGCTTTTTGTAGGTATCAGTTAAATGCACGGCTTGATCTGTGCCCATAAATTGGCTTGATCCATCGATCGAACAAAATGTGCGAGCACGTTCTTGTTCAATAGTTCGAGCGTCATCTGGGTATACCAAAGAACGAAGACTTTGAGCTTCTCTTACCCAATCAACAATTTGACCTTGTTCAATTCTTGCTTTTTCCATCGCATTCGGAAAACTATTTTTAATTAATTCGCTCGCATACTGAGGCCCATTATTTCCATGATCTAAGGCAATGAAATCACTGTCCCAAGCAGAATGAAGGTTAACAACCTTAGATTCATTAACCATAACGTAACACTGGTTTCCGCCACGATCTAAAGTGTTTCCGACATGAAGCGGTTGATGCAAATCACCGACGATATGCAAAAAATATCTTAAAGCGACCGTCTTAACGCTGCGAGGAACAGTTCGGTCTAAAAGCAAATTATAAACTTTTTCTAAACCGGCTAATGCATCGTTTGGTTTTTTGTCTTCACGCTGCTTTTGCTCAACTGACATTCCCGTTTTAATATCAAAATAATGAATTGTCTTAAAAGAATCGTAATCGTGATCGTCGCGAACTGTATCTGGCCAATTAGAAGCTACCGACAGGCTTTGGCCTTCTAAAACGGTCGCAATGTTTTGCGCAGCCGCTGGGCTTACATACTGTTTCGCAATTTCACCTATTGTTTCGTGGCCCACCGGGCCCCAAGCTAGTGCCGACTGACCGAATCCAAGAACCAAGCTACCTGCAACTAAAATCCATTTGAGATTTGTCATAACATCCTTTACAACTGACGACCATTTAGACCCTCTTTTTAGACCCTCTACAGCGAAGCCTATTCTATACAAAATAGCATTTCAATCAATTTGAGACTTAAAAATGCCTACTCATTTGACTAATAGCTTAATTTTGCGGGGCGGCTGAAATTACTGCTTCAAAAGCGTAAAAAACATGATAAAGGCCACGGCGGTTACTATCATCAACATCAATTCAAAGCGAAAGAAAAACTTTAAAAAACTCGACCGAGTTCTTGAAGACCAAAGTGAATAATAAAGCGTTGGCAGTATGACCATCGCCAGTGGGCCAAATATCGTACCTAGCTGAATCATACCTATGGTGCCGTAATTTCGCTCGACGTACAAATGCGCGAAGAAAAAAACGACTAAATAAAATATCGAAATACTTTTAGTGATAAACTCAAATAAATGTTCAAGCAGCCACCGAGTCGTTTTTAATTTTATAATTTGTTCACTGATATCACTTGATGCAAAAACAAAGTTCTGAGCTTTAAAACCCAGGTCATTAATATCTTCCATGATAAATAAATCTTTTTGCCGCATAGGAATCAGGCGAATTTCGCCTTCAGTTTTATAGAATTTATTTTTTAAATTTTTTGCTAACACCCAATTAAAAACCGGATGGTCAAATAAAAGAGATACCCGACCCACCCACGTATTAATTTGAATGAAAAATAGTTTATCTTTTTGAACAAGTTCTAGATGCTTTTTTCGCATTTCAGTATATCGGCGTTATTAAAGCAACACATAATTCCCAATGTGAGACGCAATTGGCATTTGACTGCGTCCGGGTTGATCTGTGATAAAATAGAAGTATGAAAACGAATATAGTACCAATCTTATTTTTAGCGATGCTTGTTCCGTCTCAAACTTGGTCGCAATCAATGGGTAATATTTCTACCGCAGGCAGTTCGCGCCCGTGGCTTTTATCAAAGGGAGCCGCCGCCCGCGAGTCAAAGCGGTTCACGTTGCAATCATGGCTAGAGAATAAAGATCGAAGCGCGCTGATGGACATGTGGCTAACGATTAATACCCCGTCACCGTACGAATTCATCGTCGGTGGAACGTTATATAATTACACCCTGAAAACCGAAGCCAACAAAATACCAGGCGCCGATATAAAACACCAAAGTTCATCGGGCGAAATTTCGGCCTACGCCAAATTTGTGGGTATCACTGGGGAATACTCAAACAACATCGAAGAGCACTTCAATGACGTGACCGGAATCTTTAATTTACGCGTTTTCGGTAATGCGGTTCAAAGTTCGCACTTAACCTTTCATTACGGCTTGCGCACGCGCACGGCCGACGATAAAAGCAATCGCCTAGATCAACAATTTCCGGCGGTGACGTTACAAATTTATTTAATGAAATACTTCGGCATTCAAGGAAACTACCGCAGCTACCTACCGGTCACCGACCAAGTCTTCGGCGAAACCCAAGGCGATGAACTCACCGCGGGCGCCTTCATCGAATTCGGTAGCTTTCGCCTGTTTGGCGATTGGTACCAAGAACGCCAGAACTCAAAACTAAATAGTATTGAAACTAAAACGGACCGCACGGGTTCAAAGGCTGGACTTAAACTTTTCTTTTAACTTTTGCTTCGTAAGAAACTAAGTCTTTTTTAAAACCGCAGCGTAAAAACCATCAAAGCCATGTGTGTGTGGCCAAACGCGCTCTTCTTTTTCAAGCGTCCAGCCGGCACCTTCGGGCGAAGCTAAAAACCATTTAACTTGGTCTTCATTTTCTCGGTGCAAAATACTGCACGTGGCGTACACCATTAAACCACCGGCTTTGCAAAGGGCCGAGTAGCTCGAAATAATTTCGCGCTGTAATTGCATTAAACGTTCAATTTCCACAATGCTAAGCTTCCATTTGGTATCAGGATTACGGCGAAGCACACCAAGCCCCGAGCACGGTACATCTAGTAAAACGCGGTCGAAAGAATTTTCTAAGCGCTTAATAGTTTTATTAGACTCAATAACTTTGGTTTCAATAATATCAACGCCATCACGGGCGGCGCGAATTTTTAATTCTTTTAATTTCCACTCGTGAATATCCATGGAAATCACTTTACCTTTATTTTTCATCATCGCGGCCAGGTGCAGTGATTTACCGCCCGCCCCGGCACACGCATCAACCACACGTAAACCTGGTGCGACTTGTAATAACGGCGCCACCAACTGTGAGCCTGCGTCTTGTACTTCGAACATACCTTTACGGAACGCCTGCGTGGTAAAAACGTTTTTTCTTTTTGCTAAACGCAAAGTGTGCGGCAAAGTGAACGCAGCACTCTTAACCAACTCGGCTTGAATTTCTTCGCTTGCAAGCGCAGCAATAACGTCGGCCGGTTGCGCGCGCAGAGTATTCACGCGTAAAAAAACTTCGGCGGGGCGATTCAGCGCATTCATAATCTGCGTCCATTGATCTTTGAATTCCGCCTTACCAAGCTCGTGCAGCCAATCCGGAAACGAGTTCGCAATCTCGGGCGGTTTTTCTTCAGAATTTCTTTTTTTAAGTTGATCAATGTCAATTTGATCAAACTCTTCCCAGTTAGGAAGCTCGTTCATACTTTGGTACAAATACGCGCCCACCAGATCCCATGAATGATTTGAATTAACGATATATTCTAACCTGCGCTTGTGGCGAACGATTTCATAAATGGCTTCGGCAATAAATTTACGATCACGCGAACCCCATTTACGATTTTTCTTAAAAATTTTCTCGATGACTTTATCGGCATAGCGCCCGTCGATGAATATTTCATCTAAAGCTTCAACGATAGAGTCAACTAAATGGGGATGCAGGGGTAACGCCAAGAAAATCCAATCTTCATTAATAGAGATTCTTTAAGTATAATAATTTAGGAAAGAATCAAAGCAATTTCATGATAGTTGCAAATGTTCCAAGCGCATTTAGCCCCAACTAAAAAGTGAAAATACCGCCCAGACCCAAGTAATTGCCATTCACTTGTCCGTCCGAAGTCAGCTGTAGATGATTCTTCATGCCGGCTTCGACGTAGAAGCCCGCATTATCAAAAAGGTTGAAAATACGAAGTCCAAAGAACAGTTGGTAATCAAGCGCGATCGGCGATTCATTCTCGAACTGTTTAAAGAAAATACCGGGCCCGAAGGCTAAACCGAAATACAGCGGAAACTTTGTGCCCGCATCAGGTAAAATCAACGTGTACAGAAAACTCATTTTACTAGCGCGTTTGATTTCGGCTTCAGAGTTCATTAATTCATACTCGGTGTAAGAAACGCGTAAGGCCTCATCGATAGAGTTATTCCAAACTCCTAATCGATAGGTCATGTCGACGCCCCACTTGCCGATATCTTTTTGTGAACCTAATCCCCACTTATAAGAATCAGAACTGACGTAATTACTTAATCCAAAAGTTAAAAACCGCGTGTCGTCGCTAAGTGCTTCAGCTTGTGCGGGCCGACGATCGTTATTACTGGAATCAACACCCTCTTCTAGTTGCGATCTAGCGGTTTGGCGCCCGCCTCCGTTTCCTTGAAAGTATTTGGCGGCAGCGTTTCTGCCGACTTTGGGCGCATAACCAGCGGCATAGGTGAAATTTGATAGAATTAAGGTCAAGCCAAGCAGAGCAAAAGGTGCAAATGTCATAGTGAGGGCTCCTCTACTTATTATGCTACGCGCAAGCCCTCTCTTTTGGCAAATCTTTGGGGCTATTTCTGAGGTTGACCCTGACTAAAGGCTCCCCTACTTTAAAACTATGAAATGCCCCTTCTGCGGCCATTCTGAAGATAAGGTCCTTGATACCCGTGTGCAAAAAGACACGGGAATCCGCCGGCGTCGCGAATGTCTTTCGTGTAAGGCCAGATACTCGACCCTAGAAACCGTCATGTTGAGTTACCCTTCAATTATTAAAAAAGACGGACGGCGCGAACCTTACAACAAAGATAAACTTTTACGAGGCTTACAAGCCGCCTGTCAAAAAAGACCGGTCAGTCTCGCCCAACTTGAAGGCGCGGTCGAAAGAATTTCGGCCTGGTTGATGACTCGTGGCGAAGGCGAAGTCGTATCGAAAGTGATCGGGCGCAGAGTGATGGCTGAACTTAAACAACTTGATGATGTGGCCTACGTGCGATTCGCAAGTGTCTATAGAACATTCAAAGACGTGCAAGAATTTGTAGAAAAACTTGAAGGTGACGAGCTAATTGATATGATCGACAGTTCTGGACCGCAACTAAGCTTACCCGCCGTACCTTTGAGGAATTTAGAAGATGAGAAGACAGTCACGGGAAATCGCCCTGCAGATTCTATTTCAAACTGAGTACGCGCCCCAAATTACTTTTGAAGATTTATTTTCTGCCCTAGAAGACGCTAGAAATGGCGAGCCCAAAGATCGCGGCATTATTAAATACGCCGACGATATCGTGCGCGGCGTGCAAGCGCATAAAGAAAAAATTGACCAGAAAATTACGGCCGCTAGCCGCCACTGGAAGATCGATCGCATGGGCGGTGTCGACCGCAACATCTTACGCTTGGCGGTTTTCGAGATGCTACTAGCGAGCGAACCGATTGAGCCCAAGATCGCCATCAATGAAGCGATCGAGGTCGCAAAAATTTTCGGGTCGCAAGAATCACCCGCATTTGTTAACGGCTTGTTAGACCAAGTGATTCGTAATGAGCGCGTCTAACTTAGTTTCATTAACTCAAGCCGAAGCCTTAACGGCCGGGGCCGAGCTTTGGTTACTAGAAAACGATTCGCAATCATACTGGTGGAATGAACTTGATTTTAGAGCCGGTTTTTTATTTAGTAAAAGTCTTAATCACCCAAAAATTCAACTGCCTGATGTCATTCAAAAATTATTAATCGAAACCCAAATGAAAAGTTATTCGTTTAGTGAAGATGAAAACACGTTATTACTTGGTAGCGCCCAACACTTTCATAATAACTGGATTTTAATTTGGAAAAAAAATCCCGAAGTAGTTTGCGAAAAGTTAGAATCAATGGCGAGCTCGCTTAAAATTAAAAATTTACGGATATTTCTTAATGGCAAAAGCCTGAATCCCATTTTTCAGGCCCGCCTAACGGCTAGTTTCAATCAGATTTCATATGTCGAGGCGCCCTAATTCGCTAACATAAGTCCATGATCAAAAAATGGAATGAAAAAGTAGAAAAGATATTCGATCAACCTAATCAGCCTCAGGCCTCGGCTGAATGCGAAGAACTCAAAAAAGCATTTGACGTTACCTTAGATAATCAGTCTTTAGAAAACATGAGCTACGTTTTTTCGACATTGTTAACCGCGGCCGACATGGGCACCGTCTTCACGCAACTTTCTTCATTCTTTGAAATGGGTTTTTTAATTGAGCCTACCCTGACGAAAAATGTGGGCGCGGTATCAATGGCCTTCGCTTATTCTAAACACATGGCGCAAGTCGATAATTTAAAACCCATTCGCATTCCGAAGCCTGCCATCTTTCAAGTTTTAAAAACCGATGCCACGGCATTTTTAAGCAAATTCAATTTACAAAATTTCAACGCCGACAAAAAGTTACAAGCCTTCTTAATTCGCGTGACCGATGCGCATACGATCGTGGTTATGTCGGGTTTAGCCGAACCTTGGCTGCAACTACGTATCGAGAGTTTACAAAAAACTCTTATGCGCGTGCATTTTGAGTCTTAGACTTAAATAAATAAAGTCCTTCCCTATAAATTATACTGTACAAAATCTTGTCAGGCGATGATTCGGTCAAACTTTGTTATAAACTAGAAAACGATCAATCAAACTAACCGCCAAGGGACAATTTATGAAAATGTTTTTATTCGCGACTGCTTTTTCTTTAGTTTCCGCAACTGCTTCGGCACAGCCTATTTCGCTTAAACCTGGAAGTGAAGCGTACGTTAACGGCGATGTTATTTCCTGTGTTAGTGAAGTGCCGGCTAAAGTACTTCCATTTTGTACAATCAAACCTCAAGGCACTTCTGATTTTTTCTCTGTTTTTATTGGTGCCGAAAGAGTCTTAATCGACTTGTTTAAAATTACAAATGCAGTCGCTGGAGTTAAAACTCTACGTGAAGCAGGTCTTTGCCAGTAAAATCAGTTTTTTTGAATGATTACGCATCGAGAGTTTACAAAAACTTTCGATGCGTGTTCACTCTAAGTCATGAGCACAGATTCTAGCCTACCTTCCACAATTTTTATCTTATCAGACAGCACCGGCGAAACTGCCGTCACGATGATTCGCGCAGCACTGGTTCAGTACGCCGAAAAAGAAATTAATATTCAGCGCTGCAAGAACATTCGATCTGAAGATCAAGTTCGTACCGTGGTTGATGAGTGTTTTGAAAAACGCGGCATGGTGGCTTATACCTTTGCTTCACCAACTCTTCGTCAAAAAACGGCTGAGCTTTGCTTAGCAAAATCAATTCCTTCGATCGATTTTTTAGGTCCCTTAATTCAAACGTTAGATCATTTTTTTGGCGTGGCTTCTTCGAAACAAGTGGGCATCTTAAGACAAACTGATGACAACTACTTTAAACGCATTGAAGCAATCGAATACACCGTTCGACACGACGACGGTAAGACCTTAAATGAACTCGATAAGGCCGACATTGTTTTAGTTGGTATTAGTCGTACCAGTAAAACTCCACTTTCAATTTTTTTAAGTCATAAGGGTTGGAAGGTAGCAAATATTCCGTTGGTGCCCGGTTCGCCATTACCCGAACAATTATTTAAAATTGATCAGCGTAAAATTGTTGGTTTAATTATTGATATTGATTCACTTCAACGCATTCGAAAGAATCGCCTTGAAAAGTTTGGGCAAGATACTGGCGGCGAGTACGCTTCAGTTCAACA